>JAQBQJ010000422.1 GCA_028287065.1 Labilithrix sp.
CGCGCGGCGCGCCCGGAGGCGCCGAAGGACGCGGCGGAGGCGCCGCGAGCGGCGGCTTCGACGAGTGCAGCCCCGGCGCGGGATGGCCCGACGGGGTGCGGAGCTCGCGCGGAACGGGCGCGATCACGGTTCCCTCGCTCGATACGTCGCGAAGCGAGCCCTGCGCCGCGCCGGCCGCGGGCAGGTTCGGCGCGCTGCCCGCCGCCTCGAGGTGCTCGCGTGCCTGCGCCTCGGTCGGCTCGCGCTCGAGCGGCGGCGCGACCTTGTTCGTCTCGGCGTCGCGCGCGACCTCGGGGACGAAGGTGTTCTTCTCCCAGTCATCGAGGGCCGAGTCCCAATCGAGATCGCCGAGGTCGCCGAGCAGCTTGCTGTTGTCGTCGTCGCTCATGATCAGCTCTCGAGCCCGAGCGCGCGGCGGAGGTCGAAGTAAGGACGCGAGAGGACGAACCGGAGGAGCTCGTGCGCGCGAAGATCGTCGCGAGCGACGGCTCCGAGGCGCTCGACCGGCTCGCTGAAGACGTCGGCGAGGACGACGGCGACGTCGCCCGATGCGAGGGTGCCGACGCGGCCTTGCGATGCGCGTGCCCGTGCCGCCCATTGCTTCGCGTCTTGACCGCTCGATACGACCATCTTGCAGATCGGCGCGATGGCGGCCTTCGTCTTGCGGCCGATCGCCTTGCTCATCATCCGCTCGACCTCGGCGAGGACCGCGAACGGCGGATGAGCGACCGGCACCTTCGCGATGTTGCACGCAGCGACGACGATCGCGGCGATGGTCGTGTCGTCGCGCCAGCGCGTGACGGTCGTGCCTCGGACGATCGCGAGCAGCTCTCGCGCGACACGCGCGCGCGTCGTCGGCGAGAGCGGCGCGTTCACGCCTGAGCCGACCACGATCGCCGGCGTGTCCCCGGGGATGCCCTGCACGCCGCCGGGATCTTTCCCGCCGACGTAGAGATCGAAGCTCGTGATCCCGAACGCCCCGGCCCACGATGCGATCTCGTTGCGGAGCGAGATGCCCGCGCGCGGATCGACGCGGTCCTTCTTCGGATGCACGCCGAGCGCGGCATGCTGCGGTCCGAGCGCCTCGGCGAGCGTGGGCCCGAGCAGCGCGAACAGCTCCGAGACCGGCCCGTCGTCGCCCGGCGCGAGGATCTGGCGGATCATCGGCTCGGTGAGCGCGACTTGCGGCACGCGCGGCTTCTTGCTGCCGAGCAGCACGATCATCTGCTCGCTCGACCCGTCGGGCCCGCCGAGCGCGACGGCGCACGACAGCGCAGACTGCTCGAGGCTCGTATCGCCGAGCGCGTGCGAGATCCGCGCGAGCCGGCGCTGGTTGTCGAGGTTGCCCGGCGCCTCGTGCAGCGCCATCAGGACGGAGTCGCGACCGCGCTCGAGGAGAGCGCGCCGCTGCGGGACGCTCGGATCGAGCGCGACGACGACGTCGAGCGCCTCGCCGTCGCCGGGAGCCTCATCGAGGAGCTTCGTGACCGCGGCGACCGCGCCCTGCGTCGAGTGCAGGCGGTCGCGATGGATCGCGACCGCGAGACGCGCGGCCTCGATCCGTCCCTCGCGTTCGGGGCGCTCGAGCATCAGCTCCTCGAGGATGCGTGTCGCCTCGTTCCACGAGCCGGTCCGCGCGGCGGCGCGCGCGAGACGCTCGCGGACGGGCAGGGTGGTGAGCTTCGCGTTGTGCAGCGCGAGCAGCACCTGGAGCGCGAGGTCGTGGCGACCGAGCTTGTTCTCGTAGAGGTCGACGGCGGCTACGCCGGCGGTGATGCGGTTCTTCGGCGGCGCGGCCTCGATGGTCGCGAGGCGCGCGAGCTTCTCCGCGGCCTCGGCGAACATCCCGCGGCGGATGAAGATCTCGCCGGTGAGCGCCAGCGCGCCGACGTGGTTCTCGTCGAACATCACGACGTGCTCGAGCGCTTCGAGCGCGCCGTCCGGATCGCCCTTCTCGCGGAGCACGCGCGCCATCTCCCAGTACAGCTTCGCGATCTCCTGCGGATCGTCGGTGACCTCGAGGCGGCGCGCGACGAGATCGAGCAGCTTCCCGCCGTCCTTCCGCTCGCGCACGCGGCGGAACAGGCGATCGAACGCGCCCACGCGGGTTGGATCGCGCGTGAAGCTCGCGTCGAGCGCGGCCTCGATGCGCTCGTCGTAACCCTCGCCGAGCTTCGACCACGAGAGCGCGGCTTGCTCCCAGAACGCGGCGCCGCGCGCGGCGTTCGACGAGCGCGCGCCGAGCTGCTCGCACGAGACGGCGTAGGCCTCGCGATCGCCGAGCTTCTCCGCGGCTGCGCGCATGCCTTCCCACGCCTGGAGATCGTCGGCGCGCGTGGCGGTCACGCTGCGGAAGACGTCGAGCGCTGCGGCGGCGTCTCCGGCCGCCAGCGCCGACCATGCCGCGAGCGCGAGCCCGTCGAGATCGGCGTCTTGACCGAGCGCGCCGTCGAGATCGCTGAGCGCCGAGGCGCGGCGGCGCGGATCGCAGCCGGGCGGCGACAGCTCGAGGTTCGCGAGGCGCGCGGCCTGCGACGAGCCGGTCACGAGCGGGAACATGGTGCGCGATCGGCCGGGGAGCGGCGCGCGCAGGATGCCTCCCGGCTGCATGACGGCGTCGAGCAGCGTCGCGCTCGCCTGCATCGCCTCGGCGGACTCGTCGGGGAGGAACTCGGCCAGCGCCTGGCGCGCGGGCACTTCCTTGGCCGCATCGCCGGTCGCCATCGTGGCGGCGAGCCATTCGACGGCAGCCGCACCGCCGCCGCCGACGTCGAGCCAACCCTTCGCGGCCGCAGCCACGTCCTCGGCGGATGCGCCGGAGTCCTCGTCGCGGGCGATGCGAAGTCGCTCGGCAGCCGCGGCGCGTCGCGTGCTCTCTCCTGCGGCCGCGAGGGTCTCGAGAGCGCCTTCGAGCGCCTCGGGCTCCGCCGCGCCCTTCGGCCAGACGAGGCGCGCGAGCGCGCCCGCGAGCCGGAGGTTCGAGCTCGATGCGATGTCGACGGCCGCGAGCGCGCTTGCGGCTTCGTCCGGATCGCCCATCGTCGCCTCGAGGGCGAAGCGCTCGATCGCGATGCTCGCATCGCCGCCGCCGAGATCGAGCGCGCGCCGGCGGCCTTCGAGCGAATCGACGTCGACGCCGCGCGAGGCCCACGCGATCACGGGATGCGCGCCTTCGGGCGACGCTGCGGACGCGGCCTCGAACGACGCGAGCGCGCTCGCTCGGTCGCCGACCTTCCACAGCTCGAAGCCTGCCTCGAGGAAACGCGCGGCGCGGAGCTCGGGATCGTCGTCGTGAGCCTCGGCGATCCCGCGCGCGAGATGCGCGACGCCGATGCGATCGCCGGCGGCGCGCAGCAGGTCCCCGAGGTATGCGGACACGAGCGGATCCGAGGCGTCGTCGACGGCGAGCGCGCGGAGGTGCTTCACCGTCGTGTCGGTGTCGCCGTCGGCATGAGCCCGGAGCGCGCACACGAGCGCGAGGCTCCGGCGCATGTCGGCATCTGTGACGCTGTCGGTGAGCTCCTCGATCGCCTTGCGCGAGCGCGCCGCCCCAGCCTTCGCGTCGGCCTCGGGCTCGGAGGCGACGTCGTCGTCCGCGTCGTCGTCGTCCGCCGCGCGCGAGCTCTGCCCACGTGCGCTCGCCGTGAAGCCGTCGAGCACGCGGCCGAGCCATGCGCCGCCTTCATGATCGCGCAGCTCACCGGTTATCTTCGCCGCGCCCGCTTCGTCGCCTTGCGCGAGACGCAGCCGTGCGAGCTCGATCCAGAGGAGCGGCAGCTCGGACGCCGGCTTGCACTCGATCAGGCTGCGCGTCGCCGCCTCGTACCAGGCGTCGTCGCCGCGCAGGCTCGCGAGGCTGCGGCCGAGCCGCGCCACGAGCTCCTTGCCGACGCCGCAGGCCTCGGCTTGTCCGAGCGCCTCGCGCGAGCGTTCGCCGTTTCCGGCGCGAGCGGCCCACACGTACGAAGAGAGGAGGAGCGCGCGTCCTTGCGCCTCGCCGGTTCCGTAATGCTTGGAGAGCTCCTCGAGCTCCTCGGCAAAGCGCGACGCGTCTGCACCTGCATCGAGGATGTCGATCTTGAGCGCACGGGCCGGTGCGCAGACCGGATCGCGCTCGGTCGCCTGCGTCAGCGCTTCGAGGGCCTTCGCGAGCTCGCCTTCGCTCGCCGCATGCTCGGCGACGCGCATCGCGAGCGACGCGACGACACCTCCGTCGGTCTCTCCGACCATGCGGCGCTGCGCGAGATCGGCGGCCAGCGCCGTGTCTCCGGCGCCCTCGGCGAGACGAAGCCGTGCGTTGAGGACCACGCGCTCGATAGCCGAGGCCGCCTCGCTGGCGGTGCCGCCCGCGGTCGGCTCGTCGTCGCGGCGGGGCCGTGCCTCGGCGAGCATCTCGAGCGCGCGATCGAGCGCATGTGCCGCGCGAGCGAGCTCACTGGATGCGCGGCGCGCTTCGGCGGCGCGCAGCAGCAGATCGGTCGCGTGCTCGATCGTGCGCACGTGGCGCGGTACGCCGGTCGTTTCGCCGCGCGCAGCATCGGTGATGGCTTCGCGAACCATCTCCGCGCGTGCCTCGAGCGCCTCGGCGTGGATCCGCGCCCTCGTGCGCGCATCCTCCGAGCCTGGGAGCCCGGGCTCGGCACGCGTGATGTGCTCGATGGCCATCGACGCTGCCCAGGTCGCGGCGCCGCCGACGTCGCGCGCCTTCGCGGCGATCTCGAGCGCGCGATCGATCTCGCCGGACGCGGCCGCGAGCGCCGCGACGTCGACGAGCAAGAGGCCGCGCCAAGTCGGATCGACCGAAAGCTCGGCGCGTCCTGCCAGCGCCTCTTCGCGCAACGCAGCATCGCCGAGCTTCGAAGCGACGAGCTCGAGCGTGAGCCATGCGCCGCCGAGATCGCTGGCGACGGCGCCGGTCTCGGTCGCTTCGCGCGCAGCGCCGCGTGCGCCCTCGAGGTCCTTCTGGACGTCCTCGAAGAACTGCGCGCGCTCGGTGAGCGCACGCGCGCGCTCCTCGGGCGTGGCCGCCGCGGCGACGAGCGCCTCGACGAGCTTGCCGAGGTTCGCGAGCGAGCGCCTGCGCTCGAGCAATCGGACGAGGCCTTCGAGCGGCTCGCGGAAGCTCGTGTCCGCGTTGTACGCCGCGAGGTAGTCGCGCGCGGCGCCGGGCTCGTCGCCCCCGCGCTCCTGGATCTCGCCGGCCTCGTTGAGCAGGCGTGCCTTGCGTGCGCGGTCGGTCGTGGCCTCGACCTCGGCGCGCAGGCGTCCGACGGCGGCGGCGACGGCCTCGATGATCTCGATCGGCGCGGGCGGAAGCTGCGATGCGCCCGGGATCGCGCCGGGCGGTGGGATGCTCGGATCCGTGACGTCGACCTCGGGCTGCGCCTCGTCGGCGGCGGCGAGCGTCGAGTCGCTGAGCGAATGAACGACGTCGTCGTCGCTCTCCTTCACGGTCGAGGTCACGCTCGACGTGACGCTCGACGTGACGGACGCGTCGGGCTCGACGGGTACGTCTACGGACGGCGCTCCCTCCTCGCCGACCCCCTCGGTTTCGTTCGCCTCTTCGGCCATCCTCGCCGTGACGGAAGATACCGCGAGAAGGTCGCGTTCGTCCCTAGCTAAACGCGCGTTTCACGCCGTTCACGCGGCTGAGATCAAGGAGCAGACCACTCAGACGAGCGCGTCGAGCTTCTCTTTGACCTTGCCCTCGATCGTGCCCTTCAACATCTTGAGCATGAACGGCAGGTCGATCGCGACGCGGACCGTCTTGTCGGTGACCGCGACCTCGCCCTTCGTGCCCTTGGCGGCGCCGCTGGGGGCATCGAAGCGGATCGTGTCGCCGTCCCACTTCCACTGGATGCCGAACTTGTCGGCCATGCCCTTCGCGAGCTCTTCCGCCTTGGTCTTGGCGTCTTGGATGGGAAGGGTGTGGTTGCGGGTGATGTCGATCGTGGCCATGGGTGCCCGCGTGTTTAACACAGCTGACGCCGGTGCGGGAACTCACTCCGACGTCTCGCGATCGACTTCCCGCAGGACCTTGCGGCCGCGTTGCTACTCGACGCGCCGCACGATCCAGTAGCCCTTCGGCGTCTCGAGGGGCTCACTGATCCCGTCTTTTTCCAGGCTGAACACGACGAGCTCGGTGTGCTGGTCGAGGACCCCGCGCGGGATGCGACCGATGTCGTCGGACGATCCGACGTCACCGGCTTTGACGGCGCCCTT
>JAQBQJ010000424.1 GCA_028287065.1 Labilithrix sp.
CCGACGCATTCGCTTCGCAGGAGCACGATGAGCACGTCTTCGTCGAGGAAGTCCTCCACGAAGACCGTCGCCTCGGCGGTCAGCGACCAGTCCGTCGTGAGGAGCAGGCGATTGTGGAAGAAGCGACGGCGGGGCCGCAGGCGCAGGGGCGGAAGCGTTGGGTACGCTCGTTCGAGCGCACGCACGATCTCGGCGCGCTGCTCCGCGGAGTACGGCTCGATGCGGTCGCGCGCGTGGGCGCGCGTGTGAGGTTCGCTGCGGTGGTCGAGGATGCATTGCGCTTCGAACAGCAGGAAGCGCTCTTCGTTCGCCGCTGCGGCTGTCTTCAGACCGCGACGACAGTGCTCCGCCGCGCGCTCGAAGTCACCGGCCACACGCAGGATCTCCGCGAGCATGACGCTCGAAGCGCCGCGCACGGCTTTCAGCGCGTATCTGCTGAAGAGGGCGTCCTCGAGAAGCGCGCCCGCGCGGCGGCGGATACGGCGTCCGCGCTCCGCGAAGCCCGCCGCCTCGTCGGCCCACGCGGCGTACAGCGCCCAGAATCCTTCTTGTCGAGGATCCTCGTCGTTGTAGAGCTGAGCGACGTAGAGGTACTTCCGCGCGAGGTCGTCGTGCTCGGGCACGTCGAAGAGCTCGTCGCGCGCGTCTTTCGAAGCGGCGCGCGGGTAGGGCAGGTCGATGTGCGGGGCGACGTGCTTGCAGCTCGGACACTGCGCGAGCACGAATTCACGCGCGAGAAGCGCCGCATCGGTCGCGAGGTCGGTGTCGCCGAAGCTCGGGCGACCGTCGAGGCCGGAGGTCCAGTAGTCGACAGCCGGGCTCTTCCGGAAGAGCGACGCGGTCGGGTAGGTGGAGATCGTGCCGCACGCGGCGCAGGTTTTCTCGATGCCGTCGCGTGGAGGAGCGACGGGCGGCACCGGAGGCGCGGCGCTCTCTCCGCGATCGAAGCTCACGAGGACGCGCGGGACCGCGTCTCCGTCGTGCTCGATCACGAGCATGACCTTCCGGCCGTTCACGACCGGCCTGGCGATCATGCAGGCGGGAGCACCGGCCTGACGCGGCATCGGCTGGAGCTCGTTCCCGTGCGTGAGGAGCGCGTCCTTCACGTTCTTCAGCGTGCAGCCCTGGAGGACGAGCTCTGCCCAGGCGCCGAGGCCGCGGCTGTCGTCCCAGAGCCGCGCGCCGACGAGACCGCCGGTCTCGAGCTCGACGAACACGTCGGCCGCGCCGCTCACGGCCTTTGCCCACGGCGCGCGCTGCAGGTTCGGGCCGGCCACCCAGATGGAGCGCACCTTCCGCGTCTCGAAGTACGCGCGCAGATCCTCCGCCGTCGGCACGCGAGGGTAGGCCTGGTAGAGCACGCCGCGGATCTCGCCGCCGGGCTCGACCTTGCCTTCCTCGATCTCCCAGATGCGCGCCGTGTCCGCAGTGGAGCGCGCGTCGAGGTCGAGGAGGCGATCGCGCTCCGCGGTGAGCCACGCGCGCGTCGCGTGGTCCGCGTCTCCGTCGAGCTCGCCCGTCGGGATCGCGGACGCGCCGGCGGGAACGAACTTGAGGAGCTCGAGGACGCAGGTCAGCGCGCGGTCGATCGCCTTGCCGTTCGCGCGCCACGCGGGGGGCGCAAGCTTGCGTGGCTCGTCGGCGATCGCCGGCGTCACGCGCGCGAGCTCCGTGAGGAGCTGTGTGGGGCGGATCACGCGCGAGGGCTTCTCGTCGCCTAGCTCGTTGCCGGGCGGGGATCCCGCCAGCACGGGATCGCCTTCCGTGAAGAAGGAGAACGAGCGCGCGCGTCCACAGAAGGGGCATGCCCCGACGAGCGTGTGTGAACCGTCGTTGCCGTAGATCTCGGTCTTCCCGACCGTCCCTCCGCATGTCGCGCACGGGTGCAGCGAGGCAGCGAACCGCATCTCGGGCGTGTTGCGTGCCCGGCGATCCGCGCTGCCGATCCGGACGATGTCGGCCGTCTGCGGCCCCTTCGGCTTCTCGGGTGCGGGCCGGGCGGGTACCGCGGGCATGCTCTTCTGCTGGGCCCACCACGCGGCCTCATCCGCGACCGCGCGGTCGACGATCTTCGGTCCCTCGTCGTCGAACGCGATCTCGGCGACCTTGCTCGTGAGGACGTCGCCTTCCTTCCAGACGCGCAGGCGACCCGTGAAGTGGCTCGTGAGGATGATCTTCGTGTTCGGCACGAAGCACGCGCCCGAGACGATGTACGCCCGCTCCCAGGGCTTTCGGTCGAGCCAGAACGCGCTCCCCAGGCTGCTCGGCAGGCGTTCGAGGCGGCTCGTGAAGAGCGAGGTCGTGTCGTCGCTGTGGGCGCAGAGGAAGCGGCCGCTCGGCTGCTCGCGCGCGAACGTGATCGCGTTCGTCGCAATGGGTTTCGGCGGTGTCGACTTCCACACCTCGCCGGCCTGCCACGTCTCCGTGCGGAGCTCGACGAGCCCGCCACTGCCGCCGCCGCACACGAGCGAAGTGCCGTCGGGGCTGAACGCCATCGCGCTGACGTACGTGGCGAAGATCTCGCCGCCCGCGGCGTCCTTCCCGGTCTCGAGCTTCCACGCGCCGAAGTGACCCGAGCGAAAGCCCGCTGCGACGTGCGTCTCGGACATCGCGGTCACGGTGCCCTCGGAGGGCTCCTTCACCACGAGCGCGGTCTTCCCCGTCGAGAGATCCCAGACGCGCACGAAGCCGTCGTTGCCGGTCGTGGCCGCAAGGGCCTTCGACGGATGCACGGACAGGCCGGCCACCTCGCCATGCCCCGTTTCGATCGGCGCCTCGCGCTGCGTGCCGTCCGCGGAGAAGACGTGGAGCGTGCCTCCGCCGTGCGCGATGGCGAGGAGCTTCTGTCCGTCGTGCGTCCACGTCGCGGCGCGAACGTGCGCGCCGAGCAGGTGGCACGCCGTGATGCGCGCCTCCCCGGGGCACCACACACGGAGGCGACCCACGTCATCACCGACCGCGACGAGCTTGCCGTCCGGCCGGGCGGTCACCCACGTGAGGCAGGTGGTCGGCGGGAGGGCTTCGTTCGGTGTTTTCACCGACCCCGCATGTTAGCTCGGATCTCGAGCGACTGGACGTTCACGAGCCCCAAGCACCGTGGCCGCTTCGGCGTGACCTGCCTCGCATCGTGAGATCGATTCGCGAGGAGCATCGACCTTCTTCACGTCGAGCGATCTCGTATTCTTCGGGCATGGCCTGGATCAAGGTTCCCGCCGAGCACCACCCGATCTTTCGCGCCGCCCTGCCGAAGGACCCACGCGTCGACACGCTTCCGATGTTCGGCGGCCTCGCGGCGAAGGTGAACGGGAACATCTTTGCCGGACTCTTCGGGCGCTCGGCAATGATCTGGCTGCCCGAGGACGAGCGCGCGGAGGCGCTCGCACTCGAGGGCGCCTCACCGTTCGACCCGATGGGCGACGGCCGGGCGCGGAGCGACAAGGTCATGTTGCCCGAGGCGATGATGGAGGAGCCCGACGAGCTCCGGCGATGGCTCGCGCGCGCATTCAAGGCGGCCGCGAAGCTCCCGCTCAAGGTGAAGGCGCCGAAGAAGAAGACCGCGAAGTCGACGGCCGCGAAGAAGAAGACCAGGACGAAGGCCGTCAAGCAGGCGCGCTAGGCGAGAGTTCGGCTGTCGCAGCGTTTCGTCGCGGATCACGCCGGCGAGCGCGGGAAGGCGCGCGCGCCGGCCCTGGGCGACACACGCACCGCGGAACGCCGCGCGCTCGACGCTGCCGCGTCAGGGGAGGATGCAGCGGCCGCTGAGCAGTACGACGCGCTCGCCGCCGCCCACCCCGAGACGGTCTCCCGTCAGCGGCCGCCACCGAGCTCACGCCGGAGCAGATCCAGCGCTTCGATCGACGAGCCATCGAGCGGCTGGGACCAGAGTGCGCACGCTCGCTCGAAACCGGAAGCACGGAGGTGGCGAGCATCGGCCCGGAGACGACCCCGACTGCATGAGCCCCTCGTCGGCGATCGCGCTAGCCGAGCAGGGAGCTCGCGAGCTGGGCGATGGCACCTACGAGCATCAGGATGCCAAACGCACGGCGCAGGGTGCCCGCGTTCATTCGCTTACCGACCTTGGCGCCGGCCAGGCTTCCCACCGACGCTGCAATGGCCACACAGGAAGCTAGCCGCCAGTCGATCGCCGCCAGGTGAGGGAGGTGGCCGGCGAGTCCGGCCAGCGTGTTCATCTCGATGACGAGGAGCGAGGTGCCGACCGCCAAACGCATCGGCGTATGCACGAGGATCACGAGCAACGGAACGACCGCGAATCCACCGCCGAGACCGACGGTTCCGGTCAAGGTCCCGAGGAGCAAGCCTCCCACGGCGACGGCCGGCACGTGTTGCCTCGACGGACGCGTCTCGACATTCGCGGGCAGAGGACGCTTGAGGAGCATGGCGGCGGCGGCGGCGATCATCGCGAGCACGAAGATCGCCATCAGCGCTTTCGTCGGAATGAGCCCGGAGATGCGGCCGCCGAGATAAGCGCCGGTCATCGAAGCGAGGCTGAAGCCGACGCCGGCCTTCCACATGACGGCGCCCGCCCTGGCATACGGAATGAGGCCAACCACGCACATCACCGCGACGACGGCGAGCGAGGTGATGACTGCCGTGGTGAGGTCGAGGCCGACGACGTGGATGAAGAGCAGCACCGTGAAGATCGAGGCGCCCGCGCCGAGGAGACCAGCCGCGATGCCGATACAGGTCCCGAGGGCTGCGATCAACCAGAGCATCATGTTCCAAGGTCTGCGGACTCGCGACGCTCGGGCTCGAGCTCGGATGGGCGGACTCGTCGCCATCGACTCGGACCGACCGCTTGCCACGCGGTGTTCTGCTTCGAGGCACGTCGCATGCCTGACCACAGACTGCTATGCGCGGGTCGAGCAGCCATACGCCCGACCTCGTGGAGAAGGTGCGCGCATTTCGCGATCCCAACGGCGTCGAGCTCGCGTCGCGCGGCGCAGCCGGCATCACGGTGGAGGCGTACGACGGCTATCACGGGCGCAGCGCACTCGAGCGGCTCAACGGACTGGTCGCGATGGGTCCATTCCACGTGGAGGTGAGTCGCACGTACGCGCTCGAGGAGACGCCGAAGGCGCTCGCCGACGTGACCAAGCACCATCTCGGAAAGCTCGCGGTGACAGTGCACGGCGCGTGACCGCGATCGAATACACCGCTCGTCGATGAGCACGATTCGTTGCGTGACGTTTCGATCGGTGGAAGCGCGAGAACGAGCCGCGGCGATGGTGAGCGAGCGCGTGCGTGAGTCGCCTCCGTCGAAGCCAGACGACGCGCCGGCCGCATCGCCCGAACGAGCGGCGCTCGCGGCGAAGGCGCCCCCGCGTGCTCGCGCGTCGGCCGATCTCACGTCGCAGCTTCGCGCCCTCGTCATCTCGAACCGTCATGCGCGCGAGCCGAGCACGGCGACCGCCTCTTTCAGGACGTGCCCGGGCGAGGTGTTACGCCGCTAGAGTTTAAGAGAGATTGTATGGATTCAGGACGAGAGACCCGAGAGACAACTTCCAAGTAACTGCTGGTCCGAGAAACCCAGGCAGGTCACGCGGCCGATGAAGGCCCTCATCCGTCCTCGACCCCTCGAGGCTTCCCATTCTTGGAGAAACTCTGGAGAACGGCTCACCGTCTCAGCGGATGCCGTACGTCTTCTTTAGCTGCGCGATCCGGCCGTTGGCGATGAGCTCCTTCAGGATCTCATCAATGCGCAGGCGCAGCTTCTCATCGCCTGCCGGCAGCATGATTCCGTACGCGTCGTCGGTCAGGCGCGCGCTGTCGATGCGGTAGCCGCCCGCCTTCACCTCGGCCCGCGGAAGCACCACAGTCTCGTCCGAGAGGAGGGCGTCAATCTCCGCTCGCGACAGTGCCGCGAACGCGCTGTCGAGCGTGTCGTATTCGCGAAACGTGGCCTGCGGGAACGAACGCTTCGCCGTCTGCGCTGCCGTCGTCTGGCGCTGCGCGCCGATGGTCTTGCCGATGCCCGGTGCGGTCAGCCGATCGCTCGACGCCCGCGTCGTCACGACGACGCCGGTACGCAGATACGGATCGGAGAAACCATACTTCCGCGCTCTTTCCTTGGTGATGGTCACCGCCGAGAGGACGACGTCGAGCTCGCGTTCTTCGACGCCGGTGAAGAGGTCCTTCCACTCGTGCGACACACGTTCGAGCGTTACGCCGAGGCTCGACGCGAGCTCGTTCGCGAGGTCCACGTCGAAGCCGACGACCTTCTTCTGATGCGCGTCGTAGTAGACGAAGGGCTCGTGATACGTGGTCTCCATTCCGACGCGCAGCTTCTTCTGGTCGACGACGCGATCGAGGACGGACGGATAGAACGAGAACGTTGCCCACTCGCTCCAGCCGGCGCCCGCCTCGCGCACCCGCCATCGATAGCCCCCTGGCTCTGCACGCTCGCCCGGCCACGGCCACATGACGTAGGAGACGCCAGGCGGCGAATGACCGTGGTCGCCGGTGGCGGCCCCAGCGCCGCGGACGACTTCGATGTCGTGCTCGCGCGTCGTGCCTTCGGCGTGCGACCACTTCAGCTCAACGGGCGTCGAAGAGAAGAGCCGTCCGTCACGTGGCTGAACAAGCATCGTCTTCGAAGGAGGCACGGCCGGCTGCGCAGAGGCCGACGCAGGCGCACGGACGCTCGTCGCCGGCGTGGTGCGTTCCTGGGTCGTGCCCCCGTGCGTACGGAGAGCGTAGATCCCGCCGATGGCTGCGAGCAAAGCTGCGGCAGCCACAGTGCGAATGCTCTTGCCCGGTGCACGAGGACTGGGCGCGACGGGTGCGGGGGTGACGCCTGCGATCCCGCCGCCGGTGGTCGCGGACGCCGGTCTCGGCGGCGTCGGCGGCGTCGGCGCGGCAAGCGGCAACGTTGCGCCGACGCCGGGCGTCGGGGTCAGCGCTGCTTGCGTTCTCGCGAGGCCGAGGTCGGCGGGGACCGTCGCCGAAAGAGAGGGAGACGAAGCGTCGAAGACCTTTCGTAGACCATCGAGCGCTGCGCGGCCGTCAGCGAATCGATCGGCCGGGTCACGAGCTACGCACCGCGCGAACCATGCGTCGAAGCGGTCGGGCAGCGGAGTCGTCACGCCGAGCGCCGCGGCGCGCTCGCTTGCATGTGGCAACCGATCGAGCACGATCTGACGCAAGAGCGCTGCTCCCGACACGTCGCGGCCCTCTAGTTTCAAGTGCCAGTACGACTGACCGGTGAGGACGAAGAAAGCGATGAGCCCGAACGCCCAAATGTCGGTCGCGGGCGTGATGGCCGCGCCGAGCTCGGTCTGCTCGGGGGCCATCCACATCGGAGTCCCAATGGTCGCGGTGACGCCCGTTGCTCCTTCCGAGAGCAGCTTGGCGATCCCGAAGTCGAGCACCTTGAGGACGAACGGCACGTCCGCTCGCTTCGTCGTGGTGAGGAAGAGGTTCTCGGGCTTGAGATCGCGATGCACGACGCCTGCCGCGTGCCCCTCGGCGAGGGCGTCGCCGAGCTGCAGCAGGGAATCCACCGCGAACCGCGGCTCGACGATCCGCCCGCGTGCAACGGCCTCCGCGACGGTCTCGCCCTTGAGGAGCTCCATCGCGAGCCATGGCATCTTGGTCGTGGCGTCGATGCCGGCGGCGACGACGTCGACGACGTGCTCGCTCTCGATGCGTGCGCCAATCCGCGCCTCCTGCGCGAACCGCTCGCGCAGTCCGGCATCGGCCACGAACTGCGGGTGCATGGTCTTGAGCGCCCGCTGCTTGCCGGTGCTGAGCTGCTCGGCGACGTAGACGGCGCCCATGCCTCCCTCACCGAGCGTGCGCACGATGCGAAAGTCGGTCGCGAAGATGCTGCCGGGGGACAGGGAGGTCGGGGCCACGCGTGAAAGGCTACATGAGGAGCACTCGCCTTGGGCTGGACGATGCGCGGGCGCTCGCGCGTCGTGGTTCGACTCGCGGCCTCGGGGTCAGAAGCTCCCGTCCGTGGACTTTGACCGCGGCTCGGCGGCGGCTCAGATTCGCGTCGGTCCGCCACGCGGCGGCGCTCGGTGACGCGTGGGGGCGGGCTTCTCGACCTCGAACTTCTGCTCGAGCATCACGAAGTCGTCCTTGTCCTTCGCGACGAACGTGAGGCTGGGGCTCTCGGGGTGCAGCTTCGGAGCCTTGTCTCCCCCTGACTTCGTGTCGAGGACGAGCGCGACCTGCTCGTTGGCTTTCACGCTGAGCACGACGTGCGCGGCACCCCAGGCGTCGGTGCGTCCGACCTCCGTGCCCAGGTACGTGACCGGCACGTTCGGTCCGTTCTCCGCGCGGATGCCGACGACCACCGTGCGGGTCAACGGCGCGCAGCGCGCGACGAAGCTCGGCGCTCGCGAGCCGGCAGAGAGTCGCCGCAGGGACACGCCGATCGGATCGGACGGCGACTGGAACCCCGAGGGGCACTTCACGGCGATCTCGACGGCATCACCTTCGGTGCCCCGGAGCGAGACGTGCGCGTGGCCGTCGGCGCCCGTCGTCGCGAGCCTCTGTCCTGCCGCGACGAGCTCGGCGCCGGGCGTGCCGACACCGGGGTCGCTGGTCACGCTGACGTCGACCGCGAACGCGAGCTTCGCCGGGTCCTCGGCGTCGGCTGCGCCGCAGCCGGCGGTGGCGAGGGCGACCGCGACGAACACACCGCCGAGAAATTCACGGGGATTCATCACTTCACCTCCGCGCGGACGCCGATGCTCGACGACGGAGCCGCCTCCACGATGGTCACGGTGGTTCGCTTCTCCACGGCCGTGAACGACAGGAAGATCTCCGCGTTGTCATGACGGATGTACGCAGCGCCGCCTCGTGCGTCCGGGGCCGCCACCTTGGTGAAGCCGTTGGCGCGCAGTGTCTCGTCGTACATGCGCTCGATCGACTCACGGGTCGCGAGCGACTCGTAGATCCGGACCGAAGCCGGGTAGCCCTCGACCGAAGCCGCGAGCGTGCGGCGGCTGCCGGCGGGGCGAGGAGTGAGCGCAGAGTCGGTGCCGGGCGCGTCACCGCTCGCGGGGAACATCTTCTTCAGGTTCAGCTCGCCGTCCGACCAGAACGTGATGACGTGCGTGCCCCCGCGCGGTCCGTTGGAGGGCTCGGCGAAGACGTAGCGGAAGTGACCGAGCTTCGAGAGGTCGCTGGTGTCGGCGAGGGCGCGCATGCGCTCGGTGAGCGGGACCGCTTCGTCGTTGGGATCGTCGACGAAGCACACGACCATTCCACGGCCGTCGGACTCGCTCCGCATCACGGACGCGCGCAGCGGCGAGCCCGGCTTCAGGTCGATTCGGTCGGCGAGCGCGCTCGGGATGTCGTTCATGGCCCGACCGATTGCGCCGGGGCTCTCGCGGCAGACGGCCTCGTAACGATCGAGCACCTCGCTCGTCGATTGCGCGGTGTGGGCGCTGGCGCGGTGGAGATCGGCGCCGTTGACGCGGATGCGATAGGCGCCGCCCGTGAGGTCCTCGAGCTTGGCGAGCTGGTGCCCGACGCCGAGCCCCATCTCGCGAACGTCCGCATAGACGGAGCGACTGGCCGCCCCGGCGAGGACGCCGAAGGCGAAGGTCGCGTAGGCCGCCATCCGGAGCGAGCGCGCGCTGGGGAGGAGCGCGCGAAGGCAGCGGTGAAACCATTTGTGCCAGAGGGACATGGGTAATGACTGGTTCGGCCGGCGGGGCGGGGGAGTTGCCTGGATTCGTCGGACGTCGACGGAAAGTCCTCAGAAGAAGAACGACTCGAAGACGGCCCCGATGCGAGGGAAGATCTGCTCGATGCCTTCATCGCTCACGGGATCGCCGCACGTGACGAAGGACGAGGCGCTCACCGTGCCGCGGAATCCCTGCTCCTTCAGCGTTTGGGGGTTCTTGGTGGTGGCGTTCGCCGAGGTCGTCACCGTGATCGCCGTGATTTCGTCGAGGGGCGTCCCTGTCTTGGTTTGATCGAACGCTTCGAGCGCGTCGTGCGCCTCGCCTTTCTGATTGCCGGGCGGAGCAGGGTCGCCAGGCGTCTTCGCACTGCTGGGCGGCGCCGCGTTCTTGGGCAGGTCCCTCTCGAGGCCGGCCTTGATGTCGCCCGAGCAAGCGTTCATCGCATGAGCCATCGCGCTCGACCGGGCGAGCCGCTGGACGCGCATCTTGCCGACGTAGAGCTCGCGAAAGTAGACGACGCCCAGAAAGCAGAGCGTGAAGAAGACGACCACGATGATCGACTCGACGAAGATGGCTCCGCGCTCGTCGGTTCGGGAGATGCGCTTTCTCATGGGGGACTCAGTGCACGCCTTGCGTGCGCGTGCGTTGGTCGCGGAGCGAGTTGGCGAGGTCGTGACGTAGGGCCGCGTTCGGGTCGAATGTGTTGTTGCCGAGCGCGTCCTGGGCGAGCTGGTCGGCGAAGGCATCGGGGCCTGTGCGGGGCGGGGCGGCACCGACCTGCGGGGCGATCTCCTGCTGCGTGGCGTCGAAGGACTGTTTGAAGCGGCGGAGGCGAGCGCGCCACTTGAAATGCCACATCGCCTCCTCCTCGCTGTTGCAGACGGCCCACGTGCCGCCGCAGTCATAGAAGAACTCGGCCTGCGCGAGGGCTGGGACCGCCGCGGCCTCCGGCGACGAGACCTGCGGGGTTCGCTTGGGCACGGTCGCGACGCGCACGAGGCTCGCGGAGCGCTGGAGCACGGCGTCGTCGCCTTTCGCGCCCCCGATGATCTGCGCCTCCGTCACGCCGTTGTGCCAGGCGCGGACCACGGCCATCGAGGCGGTCGTACTGCTCGACGAGGAGCCGCCGTTGTTCTGGCCGCCGTTGTTCTGCGGCGCTTGCGGAGGCACCTTCTGTGGTTGGCTCTGTTGCAGCTGCTGCTGCTCCGCGTGCCGCCGCTTCAAGTCGGCCTTCTCGAACGCGATGCACTTTGCGGGGTTGAGCTCGAACTCTGCGAGGTGAAGCGCAAGGGCGTCGAAGGTCCGGAGATCCTGATCCCGCTCGAGCCGGAGCTCGTCGAGCGCGAACTGCTCGTCCTGGCCGTCAGCGCGAACGAGCGATGTTCGACCGTTCTGCGTGCCAGACTTCAGGGGAGCTCCAGTTTGAGGGTCGCGGCTCTGGCAGGTGACGCCTGCCTTCGCGCATTCGGCGAGCCACTCCTTCTCCTTGTCCTCGAACGCCTGGCGAGCGCTGTCGCCGCCGTTCAGATCTTGGCAGATCCGGGCCGCATTCTCGTCGAAGGTCCTGTCGATGGCAGGCGCCGTCTTGCTGTTGTTTCCGCCACCGTTTCCGCCAGCCCCTCCATTCCCTCCGCCACCGTTCGACTGGAGACCGCAGAATCCGTCGGTGTCTGCACCGGCAAGGGTCTTCATGATCTCGCCGATGAACTTCAGCGGCTCGCCGGTGAACGCACCGAGAGGTGTCTTCGACAGCAACCACGCCCCTATCAGCGGGAGAGACGCAGCCGCGTTCTTGCAGAGGACGCGCGGATCGGTGTGCTCGACCGGCAGCGAGCTCAGCGGGCCCGCGAGCTCCATCGTCGCCACACTCGCCACGTTGGGCTTGTAGAGGTCGCCGACCGACTTCGTCGCTGCAGCCTTCGCGAGGGTCGGCGTGCTCTTGGCGATGAGATCCTGGGCTTCGTTGAGGCCGGTGAGCGCTCCATCGATGCCGCGATCGAGGGCGCTTCCGACATTCTGGAGCACGGCAGCGGCGGCGCTCGTGGCCCCCGACGCTGCGAAGAGCGGCGGGCTCACGAAGCCCAGCGCCGCGAAGACCGCCGAGGCGATGACCAGGACGATCTTGGCCGTTCGCAGGGCAACCCGAATCCCCAGGATGCAGGCCATGATCAGGTTGATCAGCACGAGCAGGTTCATCCCCCGCGCATGCAGCGCGGCGTCGCTGAACG
>JAQBQJ010000459.1 GCA_028287065.1 Labilithrix sp.
CGCGCGCACGCGGCGGCGCGGCAGCGGTCGCGGCCGTCGACGCCGCCGCCGGTGTGGCTGCCGCGCTCACGACGGCGCTCGCCGTGTCGGCGGGAGCAGCCGCGGGTGCAGCAGGCTTCGGCGGCGAAGGCGCGGGCTCGACGGGCATCGCGCTCGGCGGCGGCGCGGTGACGGCAGCGGCGGTCCGCGCGACCTCGCCCTTGTTCCCGGCCCGCACTACGAGCGCGATCGCGATCCCCGCAATCGTCGCCAGCGACAGCAGCACGAGCATCGAGCGGCGGCGTCGCGTCGTCTCTCGAGGCGCGCTCGGCAAAGGCGCATGCGGCTCGAGGATCGCCGCGCCCGCCGTCGTCTGAGAGACGGGCGTCCCGGACATGGGCGCGAGCTCGGAGCTCCTCGAGCTCGCCGTGGCGATCGGGACGCTCGTGCGCGAGGCGGCCATCATCGACTGCAGCGTCGAGTCGATCGGCTTCGGTGTGGACGTCTCGAGCGACGGCGGCGCCATGCTCGGGAGCTTCGTGGTCGTCGCGCCCGACTTTGCTTGCGCAATGCACGTATCGAGCATCGCGCGCACGGATTTGCGCTGCTCTTCGAAGAGCGACGCGACGACCTGCGCGATCTGACGCACGGTCATGCGCTCGTTCACGCTGTCGAGGTACGCCTCGAGCGCGTTCTGCAGCTCGCGCGCGCTCGCGTAGCGATCGTCGGGCTGACGCGCCGTGGCCTTGTCGCAGATCGCCTTGAGCATCTCCGGCGCGTCGGGCTTCACGTCGCCGAGCTTCGGGATCTCGCCCTTGATCAGCGCGGTGAGGATCTCGACCTGTCCCTTGCTGGGCCACATCCTCCGGCCGGTGACGGCCTCCCAGATCATCACGCCGACCGAGAACACGTCGGCGCGCGCGTCGACGTCGCCGGAGAGCTGCTCGGGAGACATGTACCCGGGCTTGCCCTTCAAGACGCCCGCTTGCGTCTCGAGCGACGTGTCCGCCGCCTTCGCGATGCCGAAGTCGACGATCTTGACCTGGCCGTCGTACGTCACGAAGACGTTCTGCGGGCTCATGTCACGATGGATGACGCTCGCCGTAGTTCCGTCGAACTCTTCCAGGTGGTGTGCGTAGTCGAGCCCCTCGAGCGCGTGGCACAGGAGGCGCAAGTGCATCGCCGTCGTGAACTTCGGAGACTTCTTGCGGAGGATCCTCCCGAGGCTCTCGCCGTCGAGATAGTCCATGACGATGAACGGACGACGTCCGTCGAGACCGACCTCGTACGTCGTCACGATGTTGGGATGGCTGAGCCGCGCAGCGAGGCGCGCCTCTTCGAGGAACATGTCGAGGAACGTCGCCTCCTCGACCAGCTCGGGCTTCAGCTCCTTGACGACAAAAAGCTTGCTGAAACCTCCGGGGCCCGACGCCACCGCGAGGTAAACAATGCCCATCCCACCACGCGCGATCTCTGCGATTAGTTGATACTTGCCGAGTGTCTGCATGGACCTTGCGCCGCCACGTGGCGGCCGCTTCGGAGTCGTGCGTGAGAGACGCGCTCGACTCGTGCTCTCCCCGAGCCGTCCAAAGAATACAGGCCGGCGCTACGGCTCCGCAACGTCGACACGTGCTCCGAAGGACCAGGACGGACTCTGTTGTCGGATCTCGCGCGATGCGACAGCGAGTCACGGCTCAGCTAGAGGCGCGACGACGTCGATAGAGCCATGCGCCGGTGACGATCGTCGCGAGCGCCGCGCCGAGCGCGATCCACGCCGCGATTGGCGCACGTCGCACCACATCGAAGAGCTCCTGTCCGAAGAAGCTGACGAGGAAGAGAGGAAGGACGTAGCCGGCGAGCGACCCCCAGAAATGCGTCGAGAAGCGGACCTTCGACACGCCGAAGAACGCGTGCAGCAGCGGAGGCATCCAGAAGACGAGACGCAGCAGGAAGACGGTCCTGAACGCGCGCGTCGCGAGCGCGTCGTCGTACTTACGGAAGCGCGCGGGGACCTTCTTCGAGATCCAATCGCGCGCGACGAAGCGTGAGAAGGAGAAACCGATCACGCTCGCGGCCATCGTGCCCGTCATCGAGAGCGCAAAGGCCACCGGCCAGGGCCAGATGAGCGGCGCCGCCATGATGAAGACGGTGCCGGGCACTCCGAACGGCTGGAGCACGGCGTACGCGACGATGAACGCGACGTATCCCCACGGTCCGATCCGAACGAGCGTCTGCCGAACGCGCTCGGGATCGCCGAACTGCTCGAGCACGCCGAGCCGATGAGCGACGACGAGCAGCGCGATGACGAGCGCGACGACGACGATCTTCGTCGTACGTAGCGCTCGCGGCGTCAGTTTCGGAGCGTTTGGCACTTTCGCCTCACCCAAAGTACCTGCGCAGCGATGTTTACGCTCATTTGCCACGTTGCGGTCGCGCTCACTCGGCCGCATCATGACCTCACGCTCTGCTAGCGGCCGTCTCTCGGGGACGGCGCCTCGGCTGACGAAGCCGAGAGTGGAGCGAAGAAACGGGTCGGGAGGCCGCGCGCGATGTGCGCAGGTCGACGACGACCCCTGGAGAACCACGTGAAAAAACTGATTTCGATGACAGGCGTCGCCTTGCTTGCGGCCGGCTGCGGAGCCTCGTTCCCGGTGCCCGCTCAGAAGCTCGCAGACGCAGAGTCGGCGAACCGCAGCGCCCGCGAGCTCGGCGCCGAGAAGAAGACCGCCGCACAGCTCAATCTGAAGCTCTCCGACGAGGAGATCGAGCAGGCGAAGGCGCAGATCAAGGCCGGCGAGAACAAACGTGCGGAATACATCCTCCTTCGCGCCAAGGCGGATGCGGAGCTCGCACTGTCGCTTGCACGTGAGACGGACTCGGCGATCGAGACCAACAAGGTCCTCGACAGCTCGACGGCGAAGACGAATGCGAACGCGAACGCGAACGGAGCGACGAAGTGATGAACCTCATGAACCTACGCACGGGCCTCGTTCTCACCGCCATCGTCACGACCGCGGGATGCGCGACGACCATGCCGCCCAACGAGCTCGTGACGGCACGTGCAAACTACACGCGTGCGGCAGCGGGCCCGGCATCGACGCTTGCTCCTTCCGACCTGAACGAAGCGAAGAAGAACCTCGACCACGCCGAAGCCTCGTTCAAGGAGGACGGCGACACCGCAGAGACGAAGGACATCGCGTACGGCGCGGCACGCAGCGCCGAGCTCGCCGAGTCCCGCGCGCGAATCATGGCGGCGAATCAGCTGAAGGATCAGACGAACGCGACGGACCGCACCAACGAGAAGAACCAGGCGCAGGTCACATCCGCCGAGCTCACGAAGACGAAGGGTCAGCTCGCGCTCACTGGCGCGGCCCTCGCGTCCGAGAAGGAGCGCCGCGAAGAAGCGGAGCGTCGCGCAGCCCAGGCTGCCGCCGATCTGGCGAAGTTCGCTTCCG
>JAQBQJ010000463.1 GCA_028287065.1 Labilithrix sp.
GGCGCGCCTGCCGCTCCCGCGCTACCACCGGCGCCTTGGCATCCTTCGAAGGATTCGATGCGGCGCGAGTGCCTGCACCCGCGTCTTCCCGGCTGATCGCCGACGGCGACAGCGTGGCTCGGAACGCATTCCGCGTCGGGCTCCGCGAGGACACGCCGCTCCCGATCGCGCTCGACCCGCGATCGCCGACGAACCGCGCCGGGATCACGCAGGAGCTCGATCCGAGCGACATCCTCGAGGTGCAGGACATGGCCGCGGCGATCGCACGCGCCGAGATGCTCGTCCTCCGCACGCCGATCCCGACGGCTCCGGCACGCCAGAGCAGCGGACCAGACATGTTCGAATCGCTCGGACAGCGTCCGACCGACGACGCGTCCGGTCCCGCGTCGCCCGCGCCGCCGTACGTGGCCACGCCGGTACCGCCCGCACCGTCGATCCCGCGCTACGTCACGATGCCGAGCGCGGCTCCGGTCCCGACGCTCCTCGCTCCGATCCCTTTGCTCTCGCCGGACAGCACGCCGGTGTTTGCGATCGCCGCCGCGCCCGCCATCGCTGCCTCGGCGTCGATCCCCGGCATTCCCGCCGCCGCGCCGACCGCGCTCGAGGACGACGCCTTCTACCATCCGCTCGGACGCATGCGCTCCCTCGCGGACGTCACGCTCGACGGCTATCGCCCCGAGCCGACGTTGCTCGTCCGCGCCGCCACGCGCCGCAAGCGCTTCTCGTGGGTGCTGCTCGCCGCCCTCGTTCCGCTCGTCGCGCTCGCGGCGATCGCCGTGGCCGCGAACGTCGACACCGGTGACAGCGGCGCAGCGCGCGTTCGCACGTCGAGCGAGCTCGCCCGCGGCAAGACCCCTCTCACGACGAGCTCGGTGCGCGCGAAGAGCGCCACTCCGGTGATCGACGCGAAGAGCGCCACGCCCGTGTTCGACGTGAACAGCCTGCCTTCGGCGGGCGGCGCACGCTCGAAGCGCTGAGCCGAACGGAGCTCGTGCCGCGGCGTCGGCTGCGCGAGAGACTGCACAACGGGCGGGTCCACCGGGTCATCGTCGATCCACCGCATGCGGCCAAACCGGCGCAGGAAAAATGGCAAAACACCGGTATTTCGCCGCGTCGGACAGCGCCTTACATGCGGCCGGCGATTTGCTGGAGAGAACGCCATGCGCCTCGCCCTCTTCGGCTTCCTCGTGGTCTCGGGCTCGGTCGCCGCATGCTCCAGCAGCGGCGACGATGCGGTCACGGGTGACGATCAGAACCAGACCTCCTCCGCGCTCGCGTGCGTTCCGGCGCCGGCGTGTCCCGCTCCTCCTCTCGCTCGCACCGAGACGCGCGCGTGGCGTCATGCGATCAAGTCACGCGTCGACGTCGCGGCGGGCAGCCCGCACCATCGTGGTCGCGATCTCTTCGTCAACCCCGGAGCGCCGCAGACCATCATCGCGAAGTTCGCGTACGGCCTCGTCGACAAGGACCTCGAGGACGAGGAGGTCGACGTCTACGTGCAGCGCGACTGCGGAGCGGCGTGGGAGAAGCTCGGCACGACGCTGACCACCGGCGCGGGCGACGCGCACGCCACCGTCGAAGGCGTCGAGGGGGGCGACGGCCGGGTCTTCTTCCAGATCCCCGAAGGCAAGCATCTCGGGCCCGGCAGGCATCGCGTCCGTCTCGTGGTCGCCGGCGACGGCTCGTCGACCGACCTCTTGCTCGACGTCGTTCCACCGAAGACGCCCTTCTTCATCAGCGACGTCGACGGCACGCTCACGTCGTCCGAGAACGTCGAGTTCTTGAAGCTCCTCGAAGGCGAGCTCCCCGACACGCACCCCGGCGCGCCCGAGGCGCTGCGTGCTCTCGCCGCGAAGGGATATCGCCCGATGTATCTCACGGCGCGTCCCGAGTGGCTCGTCCAACGAACGCGCGATTTCCTCGACAAGCATGGTTTCCCGCCGGGCGTCGTCCATACGTCGACGTCCATCGTCGGCGCGGGCTTCGGTGCGAGCGCGGCGACGTTCAAGACCGGCGAGCTCGCCATGCTCGCGCGGAAGGGGCTCGTCCCGTCCTACGGGTTCGGCAACATGCCCAGCGACTCGGATGCGTACGCAGCCGCGAACGTGGAGCCGCCCGACCACCGCGTGTTCTACCAGATCGACGGTGCGTTCACGGGGAAGCGCATCGAGTCATATACGGAGCTCCTGCCAGGCTTCCAGGCGCAATCGCCGATCTGTCACTGAGCCTTGCGGACGATGACGCTGCCGACCGAATAGCCGGCGCCGAACGAGCAAACGACGCCGACGTCGCCCTTCTTCAAGCCCGTTCGGTTCTTGTGGAACGTGATGATCGAGCCGCACGAGCTCGTGTTCGCGTACTCCTCGAGGACCGACGGCGCCTCTTCGGCGCTCGCGTCGCGGCCGAGCACCTTGCGCGCAATCCACTGGTTCATCGTGCCGTTGGCCTGATGGAGCCACATGCGCCGGACCTCGGTCGGGGCGATGCCGAGGCTGTCGAGGTGCGCCGAGACGAGCTCGGCGACCATCGGAGAGACGTCCTTGAAGACCTTGCGGCCCTGCTGCACGAACAGCTTGTCGGTGTCGTCGCGATGTTCGGGGGCGGCGCGATTCAGGAAGCCGAAGTTGTTGCGGATGTTGTTCGAGTACTTCGTGGCGAGGCGCGTGCCGAGGATCTCGAACGGCTCGGCGGCGGCGGATGTCGCGAGGTCCTCGACGACGACGGCAGTGCACGCGTCGCCGAAGATGAAGTGACTCTCGCGGTCGCGGAAATTCAGGTGGCCCGTGCAGATCTCCGGGCTGACGACGAGCGCGCGCTTCACGCTGCCGGCGGCGACCATGTCGCGCGCCACGTTGATGCCGAACGTGGCCGACGAGCACGCGACGTTCATGTCGAACGCGAAGCCCTTCGTGCCGAGCGCCTCCTGGACCTCGACGGCGACCGCCGGGTACGCGCGCTGCAGGTTCGAGCATGCGACGATGACCGCGCCGATGTCGGCCGGCGTGACGTTCGCCTGGGCGAGCGCCTCGCGCGCGGCGGAGAGCGCCATCTCGCACTGGATCGAATTCTCTTCGTTCGTTCGCTCTTGGATGCGAGGCGCGAGGATCTTCGGGTCGAGGATGCCGGCGCGGTCCATCGCGTAGCGGCGCCGGATGCCGGACGCGTTCACGATGAACTCGGCGCTCGACCCCTCGAGCGCCTTCACGTCGCCCTTCGCGATGCGATCGGCGTTCTTCTCGTTCTCGGCCGCGACGTAGGCGTTGAACGCGGCGACGAGCTCGTCGTTCGAGATGCTGTGAGGAGGGGTGAAGAGACCGGTTCCGGTGATGGCGATCGAGGGCATGGGCAAGGGCTCCGGTGACCGCGCCCGGTGTACTTTCGCCGCGGCGCGTTGGCAACCGGACGGCGTTTCTTCGGCACGTCGTAGCGCGTCAAAAATGGCCTTTTTCCCGTCGTTTTCCGACATCGACGGGGTCGGGTTGAAAAAAGCGCGCCGCGTGCTTTACAGCCGGACCCCCACCCTGCGTCCAGGGAACAGACGCTGCCCTTCCGCAGGAGACCACCCCCGATGCACCTTCTTCGCAATCGCCTTCGCTTTGCCCTTCTCTCTTCTTCTGTCCTCGCGCTGGCAGGCGTAGTCGCCTGCGGCGGCATCTCCGATCCCACCCGCAACGGCGGCGAGGGGCGCGTCGCCACGGTGTCCGGCGCGCTCACGGGCGTCGCGGTCCCCGCGAACGCGCACGTCGCGCTCGTCTATCGCAAGGTCATCTCCACGATGGGCAGCGCGACCACCGCGGTCGTCGAGGTCGGCAGCGATGCGCCGATCGTCGGCGGCAAGTTCACGATGAACCTCAGCGAGCCGGCAGCGGAGTACTTCTCTTCGCTCAACGGCCATTCGATCGACGGGAGTGAAGCGCCGATCGCAGCGCCGGACCCGTCGCCCGCGCCGGACGTCACGCCGCCGAGCAGCGGC
>JAQBQJ010000482.1 GCA_028287065.1 Labilithrix sp.
CGAGGTGCTCGGCCGTGCCCCAGTCGAACGGCGTGCCGCTCGCGACGCGCTCGCGACGGAGGTCGAGGAGCGCCTTGATCTTCGGGTTGACGTGGAACGTCTCGGGCAGCTCACTCAGCTTCGTGGCGAGCTCGTTGAGCTTGGCCTCGCTGATGCGCGTCTCGACCTCTTCGACGCGACCGTCCGGGCCGCCGTAGTACGACGTCCAGATGCCTTCCATCGCGGAGGGGGCACGGAGCCAGTCGCCCTTCTTCTCCTCCTCGAGCGCTTGCTCGAGTGCCGCCTGGCGCTCGGTCTTCAGCTTGTCGCCGATGTCCGTCGTGATCTGACCGGAGCGCGCGAGCTTGTTGACGTAGACCTCGCGGACCGTCGGCTTCTCGTCGATGAGGTGGTACATCACCGGCTGCGTGAAGCGCGGCTCGTCGCCCTCGTTGTGGCCGTAGCGGCGGTAGCAGAGCATGTCGATGACGACGTCCTTGCCGAACCGCTGGCGGAACTCGATCGCGAGGCGCGTGACCTGGATGACGGCCTCGGGATCCTCACCGTTCACGTGGAAAACAGGCACCTTCATCATCCGCGTGATGTCGGTGCAGTAGCGCGTCGAGCGGGAGTCCTGCGGGAGCGTCGTGAAGCCGACCTGGTTGTTCACGACGAGGTGGACGGTGCCCCCGGTCGTGTATCCCTCGAGGCCCGCCATGTTCAGCGTCTCGGAGATGACGCCCTGACCCATGAACGCAGCGTCGCCGTGGATGAGGAGCGGCATGACGCCGAGGCGCTTCTGGCGATCCTGCTTGGCGCGGACGCGGCCCTCGACGACCGGGTTGACGAACTCGAGATGGCTCGGGTTGAACGCGAGCGAGAGGTGGACGTTGCGGCCCGTCGACGTCTTGCGATCGGCGGATGCGCCGAGGTGGTACTTCACGTCGCCGCGTCCGAGATTGCGCTCGGGGTTCGAGTCGCGGAACGCCGCGAAGATCTCGCGGACGTTCTTGCCCATGATGTTCGCGAGGACGTTCAGGCGGCCGCGGTGGGCCATGCCGAGGACGATCTCCTCGATGCCGTGACCAGCCGCGTAGTCGATGAGCAGATCGAGCGTGGCGATCATGCTCTCGGCGCCTTCGGCCGAGAACCGCTTGGAGCCGAGGAAGTTCTTGTGCACGAACTGCTCGAAGATCTCGGCGTCCGTGAGGCGCGTGAGGACGCGGATCGTCTCGTCGCGATCGAGCGAGGCGCGGTTGCGCGTCGACTCCATCGCGTCCTGCAGCCACTCGCGCGCTTCGGGCTCCTCGATGTGCGTGAACTCGACCCCGATCGACCCGCAGTACGTCTCGGACAGATGCGCGATGATCTCGCGGAGCGTCGCGCGCTCCGGGATGCCCGCCATGCCGACGGTGGGGAACGTGACGTCGTAGTCGGCCTCGCTCAGGCCGAAGTTCGAGAGCTCGAGCTCGGGCGCGGCCTCGGGCGGCGTTCCGAGCGGATCGATCTTCGAGAAGAGGTGACCGCGGACGCGGTACGCGTTCACGAGCTGATAGACGCGGCCCTGGAGCGCCGCCGCCGCGAGCAGACGCTCGTCGCGCGAGACGCCGACCTGGCTCTCCGGCGCGGCGGCATAGGAACCGTTGACGCGCGCAGCGGGCGGGGGAGCCCACGCCGACTGGAGAGCTGCCTGCGCGCTCGCGCTGCCGTTGCCATTGCCGTTCACGTACGAATGAGCGGCGGCGCTTCCGTTCCCGCCGCCTCCGTTCGTGCCGTTGACGTAGCCGGCGCTCGCGCTTCCCGGCGCGACCGCCCGCTCACCTCTCTCGAACGCGTCGAAGAACGTGCGCCACTCGGGATCGACAGAGGCCGGGCTCTGACGGTACTGGGCGTGAAGATCCTCGACGAAACCTGCGTTGATCCCGAACTCGTCGAACATTGCGGATCCCACTCTTATAGGGGCATGCGCCGCGGCGGTCGAGGGTCTAGGGAGCTCTTCCTCTGGATCCTCAGCGCTCGCGCTGGGACAGCCAGGCCGTCAGATCGGCGCTCGGCTCGAGCACGACGAGGACGGCGTCGATCGTGATCGACGAAACGACGGTTCCGGCCGGCGCGATGTGAACGCCGGTCCCGTCACGCCACACGACGACGCGCACGGCCTGCGAGGTCTGGATCCCCGGATCGTGGACGGCAGCGATCGATGCGCGCGGCGGAGGAGGCGCGATCGACGCGGGCTTCGCAGCGGGGATCGCGAACGCGGTGGTCTTGCGATCGCCGACGTTGATCTGATCCATGTCGTCGCCGGTGAGGTTCGCCGTCGGCGATGCGTCCCACTCGACCGCCGACTTCTCGCGCTCGGCCTGGACGAGATCCTCGATGCGTCCGACGACCGTCGGTTCCGGATCCGGACGACTGCGACGTTTCGCGCGTGTCCCCGCGCTCGACTCGGCGGCGGGGATGCTGCCGCTGCTCGCCACCGCGGTGATCTCACCGACGTCGTTCCGCAGCGCGCGCTCGGCGGTCGCGCCGTCGACGGCCGTCTGGGGCGCGGTGTCGAGCACGCCCGCGGCCTTCGCTTCGGCGTCGAGGTTCTCGCGCGATCGACGCCGCGCCTTCGGGGTCTTGCCGAACGCTTCGGGTGCGGTGCGGTTCGACAGGATCCCGCGGCCCGCCAGGGGACCCTGACGCGCGTCGCCCGTCGCGAGCGGTCGCGGCGCCGAGCGCGGCGCTTGCGGCACTTGCGGCGCCTTCGGAGGCGTCGACGCGCGTGCCGGCAGTGGAGCGCCGGGCGGCATCGATCGCGGCGTATGAGGCGCCGACTTGGTCGGCACCGGCGGCGGCCTCGCGGTGCTCGAGACGGGGTGAGGAGGCGGAGGCGGAGCAGCAGACCGCGCGGTGCTCGGCTGGCTCGAAGGCTGACTCCCGCTCGTCGGCTGCGCGGGCACCTCCGAGGGAGCGCCTCCTGCATAGCCGCCGCCTCCGGGGACCTCGGAGCGCGATCGTCGAGCGATGAGCGATGCGAGCTCCGACGCAGCCTTCGCGAGCTCGAGATGTCGCTCGTCGTTCTCGGCATCGGATGCCGCCTCGGCGGCCTTCCGGACCCACTTGATGCCCTCGAGGTGATCGCCACGCGCCCACATCGCCTCGGCGGTGGACAGCGCCCAGGACACGTCCTCGGGATCCTCCGGTTTGGCCTCGGGAACCTCGGGAAGTGCGAGCTCGTCTTCGGCGGCCATGGGGCTTCGCCTCGGATCGTCGGTGAACGGGGCCAGGATGGCAAGTCTTCGCTTCTGCGGCGGCTGCTTAGGATCTTTTCAGCATGTACGTAGGACTCTCTTAGCAACACGGTCGCGCTCGCGATCGCATGGTGTCGGGCATGCGAACGCTCCTTTCGACCCTCTCGTCCCTCGTCATTTCCGCGCTCTTCGTCGCGGCTTGCTCGTCTTCCGGAGGCGGAGACACCGGCACGTCGTCCGGTGGCACCTCGTCCGGCGGGCCTACGCCGGGCACCGGTGGAGGACCCGATCCGGCGCCGACCTGCGCGCCGGTCACGGGCCCCGGCGTCGCCCATTCGGGCGACATCGAAGGCGAGGCGGTGTGGACCGCGGCCGGGAGCCCGCACGTCGTCGCCGGAAACGTCAACGTGCGCAACGGCGCGAAGCTCACCATCGAGCCGTGCGCCGAGGTGAGGCTCGCGGCGGGCATGGGCATCCGCGTCGCTCATCCGATCACGCCGAACACCGGGACGTTGATCGTGGAGGGAACGGCGACGCAGCCGATCCGCTTCATCGGTCTCGACGGCGCGCGCTGGTCGAGCATCGCGATCCAGGCGCCGGGCACCGCGCGCTTCGCGTACGCCAGCTTCGAAGGCGGAGGCGGGGGCGACTTCCAGCACGAGGCGACGCTCGTCGCGTACGGCGACGGCGAGGACGGCGCGGATGCGATCGTCTCCGTCGATCACGTCACGATCACGAAGTCGCTCGGCACCGGCGCATGGCTCTCGCGGGGTGCGTCGTTCGCCTCCGGCTCGAGCGCGCTCACCATTCGCGAGTCCGGCAGCGAGACGGCGCCGCGCCCGATCGAGATCGAAGAGCATGCGCTCGATACGTTCCCGACCGGCTCGTATACGGGAAACCGCAAGGACGAGATCCTCCTCGACCCCGCGGGCGGGCGTCAGGCGGGCTCGGGGCTCCTCGCGGATGCGACGCTCCACGAGCGAGGCGTGCCGTATCACGTGGGCACGTCGAAGGGAGACAGCCTCCTCGTCGGCGGTCGTCCCGACGGCAAGCTCGTGACGCTCACGATCGAGCCCGGCGTCGTTCTCCGCTTCTCGGAAGCCGCCGCGCTGAAGGTGCAGCACTTCACGAACGACAAGCCGTCGACGGCGGCGCTCCGCGCGCTCGGCACCGCCGAGAAGCCGATCGTCTTCACGTCGGCCGCGGATGCTCCGCACCCCGGCGACTGGGTCGGCGTGTGGTTCGGCGGCATCCCGGACGCGAGCGATCGGATCGATCACGTCCGCATCGAGTACGCGGGCGGCGACTGCGGCTGCATCCTGAACACGTGCAGCGCGATCACGCAGCACGAGGCCGAGGTGATCTTCACCGCGCAGCCGCAGAGCGCGTTCATCACGAACACGACGTTCGCTTACAGCGCGGGCCACGGCATCACGCAGGGCTTCGACGGCGCGTTCGTCGATCTGCGCCCGACCAACACGTTCGAGAGCGTCAGCGGATGCGCGCTCACGAGGCCGCGGAGCACGAGCACCTCGTGCCCGAACCCCAAGCCGGCGTGCGAGTGACCGCGCGGGACGTGGTCAGACGGCGAGCGATTCGCGCGCCGCGGCGGTGAGCTCCTCGAGCGACGTTCCCCGGGGAAAACGGCCCTCGGCGCGCTCGGGGCGCCCGCCACCGCGCCCGCCGCGGGCCTTCGTCTGCGACTGCACGAACGCGCCGCAATCGAGCTTCGCGCCTTCGCCCCGCTGGACGACGAGCACCACCTCGCCGCTGCCTTCGTCGTGACCGGCGACGAGCGCGACGATGCGCGGGTCCTTCGTGAGCTCGACGGCGAGCGCACGAAGGCCCGCGAGGTCGCCCGGCAGACGCATGACGGGAACGACGTGCGGGCCGGGTGTTTCCGGCAGTGCGTCGCGCAGGCTCCGGCCGACGTGATCGGCGACCTCGCTGCGCGCGGACTCGAGCTTGTCGCGCATCGCCTTCAGCTCCGCGCGCAGCTTGGCGACGGCGGCAGGGATGTCCTGCGGGCCGCACGTGAGATCGGCCGCGAGCTTCGCGAGCAGGTCGTGACGCGAGCGCGCGTCGCCGAGCGCGCGCTGCCCTGCGTGGAAGGTGATGCGCAGCATGCCCTTGTACTTCTCGGTCGCGACGATGCGCACCTGACCGATCTGTCCCGAGCGCGTGCAGTGCGTGCCGCCGCACGGCGTGACGTCGAAGCCCTCGATCGACACGACGCGCACGCCGGCCGCGGATTTCTCGGCGTTCGGCTGCTTGCGGAGATCGAGCTTCGCGAGCTCGTCGGGGGAAGGGAACGAGGTGACGACCGGGACGTCGCTCATCACGACGGAGTTCACGAGGTCCTCGGCACGATGGAGATCGGCGTCGGAGAGGCCGGGGCGATCGAGATCGATCGTGCACGACGTCGCGCCGAGACGCGCAGAGACCGTGCCGGCGCGCGCAGCGTTCGCGAGCGCACGCGAGAGCGCATGCTGCGCGGTGTGCTGGACCATGTGGTCGCGCCGCCGCGACTCGTCGACGGCGCCACGCACCGAAACGTCCGCGGCCGCTCCGCCGCGAAGCAGCTCGAGCACGTCCGGCGAGAGGTCGCCGTCGATCACGTGATGGATCGCGCCGTCCTCGACCTGCGTGTCGGCGATGCGGACGACGTGGGGGCCGAGCGTGAGCGTGCCGAGATCGCCGAGCTGACCGCCACCCTCGGGATAGAACATCGTCTGCGCGAGGACGACCGAGGGCTTGCCGGCGTGCGCGCCGAGCGACGCCCCGCGGGTCTCGAACGAGGTGGCTTGCGCATCCGCCCAGTAGAGCTTTTCCGTGTGGTTCATGAGGTTCCGGCGTCGTGAGCGGTCCCGGGGACCGCCGAAAACGACGTGAAGAGCGCGGATCCTACCGCCGCCGCTCTCGTTCCGCGAGACGCCGCAGCAGGCTTGGACTAGCGTGCGCCCATGTCGAACGCGAAGCCGGCGACGGGCAGCAAGGGGTCGAAGAAGGGAAAGGGCGAGGCGCCCGACCCGCCCGTGCTCGATGCATCGGCGCCGGCCGAGCTCGCGCGCTCGTTCTCGAACGCCTGGACCGTCGACGTCACCCGCGCCTCGTCGGAGACGATGCCGAAGCGCGCGCAGGCCATCGGCGCCGCGCTCAAGCTCGCGCCCGAGAGCACGCGCCTCGTGCTCGACGCGCTCGTCGGGTACGTGCCGCTCCTCGGCGAGATCGACGCGGTCATGACGCGCGACTCGAAGACCCCGAAGGAGCGCGAGACGCGCAAGCCCTGGCAGTCGCGCCTTGCCGGCGTCGGCATCGTCGCGAATGCGGTGCGTCTCGTGCAGTCGGACGAGGCGGACGCGGCGCTCGCGGCCCTGCTCGCCAGCTCGACGAGCGAGATGGTCCGCGAGGAGATCGTGAAGGCGCTCCTCGGCGACGCCACGCTCGGCACGCCGCCCGGCGCGCTCGCGTCGCTCTCGGCGTTCCTCGACGACCCGGCGTGCACCGATATCGCGCTTCTCCGCGCGGGGTTCCGCTCGCTCTACACGATGAGCCCCAAGAAGGCGCACGACCGCTGGCGCAAGGTGCTCACCGCGCCGGACGTCGCGAACCCGCGGTCCGTGTGGCTCGCGAAGATCGCGTTCGAGCAGATGGAGGCCCACAAGGCCGACGTCGACGACCTCGCGCCGGTGGTGTTCCCGCTCATCAAGCTGCCCAAGTCGGCGCGCGGCGAGGACCTGCAGACCGCGGCGGTCCGGTACGCGGGCCTCACGCGCGACCATTACCTCGCTCTCGTGAAGTACGTGATCGACAACGACGACGCGCAGGTGCTCGTCGACGCCGTCGCGGAGCGGTTCTACTGGGCGTCGCTCGGCGCCGGCGGCGTGAAGCAAGAAGAGGTTCGCCCGCACTTCAAGACGCTCGAGAAGCGTTATCTCGAAAAGGGCGATAGTGCGCGCGCGGCCGTGTTCACGAAGCTCCTCGCGGGCCTCGTGCGGGAAGGCAACGCGGCGGCGAAGGCGTGACGATGGAAGTGACGGTCAACGGCACCTCGCGTGAAGTCCCGGACGACCTGACGGTCAAGGACCTGGTCGCGCACCTCGGCCTGTCGGGCGGTCCCGTGGCGGTGGAGATCAACCGCGAGATCGTGCCGCGCGCGGAGCACGGGGCGCGCAAGGTCGCGCCGGGCGACGCGATCGAGATCGTGCACTTCGTGGGCGGCGGCTAGCGAGCGATCCGAGAAGTCCGAGAAAAGCGCGAAGATTTTTTGTCTGCCGATCGCTGCTTTCGCGATTTTCTCGGACTTCTCGGATCTCGCTATGCGCCGCAGATCGCGCGAGCGCGGTCGACCAGCGATTGGACTTCGGCTTGGGCGCGCTTCGTCACGTCGGTCGCGCGATCGGATTTGCGCGCCACGAACGGCGCGCCCACCGACACCACCATGCGCGTCGCGCCGCTCTTCGACATGCGCGCGAGATGGGACATGAACGATTCGTCGATGAACGCTGCCCCCGAGTCTCGCGGATAGGCGAGGCCCACCGGCAGGATCTCCGCCTCGGCACGCACCGCCGACACGAACGCGCCGCCGTGGAACGGGCGGACCACGTCGCCGTCGAAGGTCGTTCCCTCCGGGAACAGGTTGATCGTCGTGCCGTCCTCGAGGTGCTTCTGGATCGCGCGGATCGCCCCGGCGCCGCTCTTCGCGCTCGAGCGATCGACGAACACCGTACCGACCGCGCGAGCCGCTGCGCCGACCACCGGCCACGTCGCGAGGTCGGCGCGGCTCACCATCGTCCCGCCGAACGTCGCGAGCACCACGCCGATGTCGATGGCGGAGCGATGGTTGGTGATGACCAGACGGCCTCGGCCTCGACCCAGCGTGGGCGTCGGGATCGGGCCGTCGATGACGACCTCGATCGAGAAGAGCCGGAGCAGCGAGCGCGCCCAACTGCGGACCCACGCCTCGCGCACTGCGTCGCGATCGGCGTCCGTGGTGGTCGCCATGCGCGCGAGAAAGGCAGGGAGCATGGCGGCCGTGAGACCCACGAAACCGCTCGCGCGCGTGACCTGACGAGCTCGACCCGTGACGCCCTCGATCACCACAGCTTCCTCAGCGCATACGCCATGTACTCGATGCCGCGCCGCGCGAGCGGGCGCGCGCGCCATTCGTAGAGATCGATCCTCATGGCACCGGCGACGTCGCGATCGAACCACTTTCGCGCATAGGTCGCGAACGCCGTGTCCTCGACGGCGATGTTCACCTCGAGGTTCTTCGCACGCGAGCGCTCGTCGAGGTTGTAGCTGCCGATCATCGCGAAGCGATCGTCGATCACGACGGTCTTCGCATGCATCATCGGACCGGCGTAGCAGTAGATGTCGATGCCGCGTCGCAAGAGCGACTCGTACATCGCCTCGAGCGCGAACTGCACGACCGCCACGTCGCTCTTCGACGGTACGAGCACGCGCACACGAACGCCGCGCAAGACGGCGCGGAACAGCGCGTTGCGCACGCCGCGATCCGGGATGAAGTACGAGTTCGCGACGTCGATCGACTTCGTCGCCGCGTTGATGCGCGAGAGGTACTCGCGCATCAGGTTCCGGCGCTGCCGGCGAAGGCTCGCGAGCACGTACACGCGTCCCGTCGGTCGCTTGCTCAGCGGAACGAGGTCGCGCGGCATGCTCATCGGCACGAGCTCGTGCGGCAGGTTGCGGAACCAGACGCGCCGCCACGTCTTGTAGAAGAGCGTGCGCAGCTCCTCGACGACGTGACCCTTCACCTGGATCATGTCGTCGCGCCAGGCCTCGCCGCCGTCCTCGAGCGCGAGCCACGGACGCGCGAGGTTCAACCCGCCGGTGAAGCCCGTGCGCCGATCGACGACGAGGATCTTGCGATGGTCGCGCTGATCCATCAGCGCGAACTGGAACGAAGGCCGGAGCGGCGAGACCGGGTGATACTCGCGCACCTCGCCGCCGGCGTCGACGAGCGGCTCCCAGAACGCCGGCGTGATCGCGAGGCTCCCCACGGCGTCGTAGATGACCCGCACGATGATGCCCTTCTTCGCCTTCGCGGCGAGCGCGTCGCGGAAGCGCGTCCCGACCGCGTCGGCACCTACCCAGTACATCTCGAGGAGGATCTCGCGCTCGGCGCTCTCGATCGCCTCGAGCATCGCCGGGAACGCCTCGACGCCGTCGCGCAGGAGACGCACCTCGTCGGTGCCGACCTGGAACCACGGGCCGCTCACCTCGGTGCGCTCCCACCAGTCCTTCGGATCGCCGTAGCGGAGGTACGAGCGGCCGCGTCCGTCTTCGTCGTGATCGCGATCGTTCACGGCGTCGCCTTCACGCGTGCAGGCCGCGCGGCGACGACGACCATCGCGTCCTCGGCGAGATACTTCGCGGCGAACGCGCGTACGTCGTCGGCGCCGGCCTTGCCGCGCGGGAATGGCTGCACCGCGGTGGGGATCGGCTCGCCGCGCCACGTCGCGACGACGCGTGCGCGCGGATCGAGCGCGACGGCGAGGGCCTCGCGCGAGAGCGCGTTCGTCGCGCGTTCGATGTCCGCCGCGGGCAGACCGCCCTTCTTCACGCGATCGACGAGCGCGCGTGCTTGCATGACGGCATTGTCGAGCGTGGCCTGCGTGCTGACGATGCGGACGACGAGCGCCGGAGCGCGCGGAACCCCGAGCACGCGCGCCGACCACGAACGCGCGAGCGCACTGCCGTTGCCGTTCGCGGCGGCGGCCGCCGCGGCCGCTCCGCCGAACGCCTTCTCGAGGAGCCCGCCCTCGCCCTCGAGCGCAGCCGCGACGACGGACGCAGCGGCGCGCGCTTTTTCGTCGCCCGCCGCAAAAGGGAACGCGAGATACGCCTCGGGCGCCGCGCCGGCGCGCGGCTCGACGGAATACGTGCCCGGACGCGGAGCGCTCGTGGCGGTCGGTGCACGGCACGCGCGAGCGTCGCCGCCGCGGCGATCGATCCAGCGATCGGCCGCGCG
>JAQBQJ010000498.1 GCA_028287065.1 Labilithrix sp.
CGAAAGACCTACCCTGAGATTGGAGCTCCTCAATTGACCGGCACCGCGACGCAGTCTTCGGTCCAGCATCCGCCGCCCTGACCGGGTTGGGGCAACGTCGCGTCGCAATGAGTGTTGCAGCCTCCGCAGTGATACGGGTCCGTCATGATGTTGGTCTCACACGGATCGCGTGGGTCTCCGTTGCACTCCGCATATCCGTCGGGGCAGAGCTGCACGCACACGCCGTTGTCACAGATGACGCCGTCGTTGCCGTCGCAACGAGCGCCGCACGCGCCGCAATTCTCCTTGTCCGTGAGGATGTCGACGCAGCTCGCAAAACCGGGATTCGAGGCTTGCGTGCACTTCGTGGAGCCGGGCGCGCAGGCGCACCCCGGCGTGTTGCTCGGCTGCAAGATCGCGCAGGTCTCGCCGGGCGGGCAGACCTTCCCGCAGCTGCCGCAATTGTTGTTGTCGCCGAAGACGTTGGCTTCACACCCGTCGGCGGGCTTGCCATTACAATCCGCGTACCCCTTCGGCGGGTAGCCACCGGGGTCGTCGCATTTCGGAGTCGCGCACGCTCCCGCGACGCACCCGTAATGCTCGTTGGGACCGAGCGGAGGCAAGCTGGCCGGAGGTGGCGGGCACGCGTTACCGCACGCTCCGCAGTTGGCGTCGCTGCCGCCGAGATCGACGCAGGACGTTCCGCACCATGTCTTGCCGTCCGGGCACCCGCATTTTCCTATCGGAACGAAGGGAGCGATATCGAGACAGGGCTGCCCTGCAGCGCAGGCGTGCCCGCACGTTCCGCAGTTGTTCACCTCGTCGAGAATCTGTTCGCAGCCGTCGTCGATGATCCCATTGCAGTCTGCAAATCCTACGTTGCACGTCAGCTGACATGTCCCGTTGGCGCACACGCTTCTCGCATTGAGATCGGAGCTGTTGCTAGGACACGCGACACTGCAGGAACCGCAGTGGTAGTTGTTCGAAGTGAGGTCGACATCGCAGCTGAACGTGGAGTCGGAGCACGTCGCATATCCCGGTGCGCAATGGTTGGAGGCGCACTGCAGGGAATTCGCCTTGCCGGGCGCCCCCGAGCTCGACGAGCTCGGCCCGGAGCCCGCATCGTTCGTGAACGTGGGGCCGCCGCCGCCGTCCCCACCCGCGTCGGAGAACGAATCGCCGACATGAATCGAGTCGGAGCACGCACCGACCGAGAGCGCACTGGCGAGCACCGCCGCCGCGCACATGCTCACCGCCGAAGATAGGCGTTTCGTGGTTCGCATCAGAGCTCCCAAGGCCTTTCACGATTCACGATGGCGCGAATGCGCCCGGTCCGCGGATGCAGGGGATACGCGTTCGCGAAGGCCTCGCCTCGCGCCTGCGCTTCGCTCCAGCGATCGAGCCGTGCGAGCGCTTCGATGGCGATGGCCTCTCGCTCCGCATGGAGCAACCCCTTCGGGTAGAGCCGGTCTCCTTCTGCGGCGAGCGAAAGCGCGCGCGCCGGATCCGTTCGGGCCGCGATCCTCAGCGTCGAAGCATGTCGAACCTCGGCCTCGACGAGATCGCTCTCCTCGGCAGCGCCGGCGGACGGCGCGATCGCCGTCGTCCCGGCGGGCGGCGCCATCGGTCGCGAATGCGCGGTCGCCACGGTCGGAAGCGCGTCGACGCTGACGGACGTCATCGAGGGGGCGACCTCGGCCGCGCGCGCGGCGGTCGCGGTGGTCGGCACCGGAGGCGCTTCCGCTGCGACCGCCACCGGAGCGCGCGCGGACGGGCGCGGCGCGCTCTCGCTGTTGCGAAGCACGGCGAAGCTCACGATCGAAGCAACGCCGCACACGGCGAGCGCGCCGATGAGGAAGCCGCGCGGCCGGCGGGCGGACCCAGGGCTGGGCTGCTGCCCGTCTCCGAGTCGCTCTTCGAAGGTCGCGAGGCCCGCTTCGACATCGTACGATCCGCTGCCGAAGTGCTTCAGCCGGCCGAGATCCAGCTGGCCCTGCTCGGAGAGGTCGTCGACGACCCAGTCGGGGTTCAGATCGGGCGTTTTCATTTCTTTGCTTTGCCGTCTCGGTACGCGGCGGAAACACGCTCGCGCGCGGTATGGAGTCTCGAGTAGATCGTTCCGATGGGGACACCGAGCGCCGCCGCGATGGCCGGCCCGGGCTCCCCGTGGATTTCATGAAGGAGAAAGACGAGGCGGTGGCCCTCGTCGAGGCGGTCGAGGATCGTCTGGAGTCGCGTCAACGACTCGGCGAGCGAGACGCGATCGAAGGGCGTCGGGCCGTCACAGATTGCCTCCGCGACCTTCAGCTCATCGGGGTACGCGCGGCGCCGGCCCTGGCGCTTCGCGTTTCGGGAGACGTTGACGGCAATCGTGGCGAGCCAGGTGGTCGGCCGGGCCGGGCCTGGGCGGTAGCCGCCACAGCGATGCGCGAGCACGAAGACTTCCTGCACGCCATCGTCGATGTCGTCCTCGGGGAGGCCGAGCCGCCGGAGGAGGCCCGCCACGAACTTTGCGTGCCGACGAAAGAGATCGGACGCGGAGACCGCGACCGACGTTCCATTCGCGGCCTGACACCTTTCTTCGGTTTCCGGGCGAGGTATGGGGCTCATCGGCGGGATGAAGCCATGGGCACTTCGAGCTGCTGACCGCACCGCACCCGCCCTTTCGCCCATGACTAACGAGCGGGTCTCGGATCCATCGCGAAATCGTCACGCGATGTTTTCGAGGTCGCTATTCGCCGATGCGGAAGGCGATTTCCAGCGCGAAGAGTACGCCGATCCTCGGTACATCCGAGCTGGCCGTCACGCGGCCGGAGCGAGCGTCCGTGACCTCGAGCGTGGGTCCACGAAGGATGGCGAACGGCGCCGCCGACGTGCGGAGCGTCCAGCGGCGAGACAAGCTGATGCTTGCCTCGGCGGAAGCTCCGGCGTCGACCCACACGCTGCGACCTGCAGCTCCGCGCGAGAAGAAGCCGAGCCCTCGCGCCTCGAACGATCCGGCTCCCGCGAGGGCGCACGCCCGCCCGACGACCGCGCCGATTCGAAGCACGTTCGCGCACGCGTTCAGCCGTCCGAGCGTGAGTGCGTAGCGCACGGCGCCCGGGTCGATGGTCACCGTTGCGCCGAGCGTCTGCGTCACGGAGCCGCGGACGCTGTAGCGAGAGGTCTCCCTCTCCAAGCTGAGCATCAAAGCAGTGGTCGGACCAAGGCGGGTCGCAAGCAGGCCTTCGCCGAGGCCGACTCTCCACGTCGCGGTGGGGACGGTCGCGCGCGGCACGGCGACGGGAGGCGGAGCACGCGTAGCAAGAGGAGGAGCGCTCCGTTGCGCTGCGGGCGGCGCGCGCAATCTGGCAGCGCGCGACTCCATGATCCCCTCGATCGCCACTGCGAGGGCGAAGCTCACGACCCTGAGCTTGTTCTCGCAGGTCAGTCCGGCGGTCTCGAACGACCGCGCGCCAACATCCTCACCGGGTACCGCCACCACGAAGGTGGTCTTGTCGTCGGCGTCGACGCGAACGGTCAGGCGGAGCCCCTCGGGCAGCTTCGTCGAACCGAGAAGTAGCGTGAGTCGCTCGGCGACCTTCTCCCTCGTGAGACACGTCTCCTCCGAGAGCTCGAGAATGTCGGAGATGCCTCGCTGCTGGGGCGGGCCCGCCTCGTCCGCGCGCGCACTGCTTGCTGCCCCCGCAGTGCATGCGACGACGAACGCGAGCGCTCGCTGGAAGTGCCGGCACCGCATCGGCGAGACCACGAGAGAGGTTATGCCCTCGCGGCAAGAGATCACGCATTCTTCCCGCAGAGCACCCGCAGAGCAGGCGGGCCCGCGACGACGTCAGCGAATCGTGCCGATGGCGCCTGCGTCCCAGACGACCTCGCCGTCGACCATCGTGAGGACGCTCGTCGTTCCGAGGATCGCGGGCGGCGGAATGTGAAAAATGTCCTGCGAGAGCACGGCGAGATCGGCAAGGCGCCCCACGGACAACGTGCCTTTGCGGTCCTCCTCGAACTCGGCATAAGCCGAGCCGCGTGTGTAGGCGGTGACCGCTTGCTCGATGGTGAGCGCCTCGGAAGGGTGCGTGGGATGGATCATCGCCAGGAAGAGATCCAGGAACGGGTTGAAGGCGGCGCCGATCCCGTCGGTGCCGAGCGCGAGCGGAATTTGCTGATCGAGCAGCGATCGGAGTGGCTCCATCTCCTGGAAGACCGCCGGCGTGAAGCGCTGCGCGAAGACCGGAGCCAGCGCCAGGTGGGTCGGGTTCTGGACGATCACGACGCCCAGCCGCTTGGCGCGCGCGAAGTCCGACGGGAACAGCAGATCTCCGTGCTCGATGCGCGTACGCCGGTCGTGCCACACGCCGGGTCCGCCCGTGCCTTCCATTGCACTCAGCACGTCGTCGATCGCGCCATCACCCACGCTGTGGAAGAGCCGCTGCTCACGCGACGCCGGTCCCCTACGCGCCTGCTCCAGCATGTCGTGGAGCGGGACGGCGGCAAAGTTGAACTCGCCCTTCCATCCGGGAAGATCGGCGTACGGAATGCCCAGGAATGCGTTGCGCTCGACCGGCGTGCCGTCCGTGACCCACTTGACGCCCATCGCGCGGAGCAGCGGGCGATCGGAGTCCTCGTACGATCTCGGAACGTCGCAGCTCTCGCCGAGCGAGAGGGCGAAGCAGATCGAACGCACGCGGATCGGAAGATCCGCGGCTCGCAAGACCGCCATCGATCGCGCGCGCGTGAGCCCGACGGCCATGTCCTGGATGCTCGTGAACCCGAAGCGGACCGCGTCGCGCGCGAAGGCCTGGTACTGCGCGACGAGACGGCTGTCGGGAAGTAGAGAGAGGAGCCGGCGCCGGATCCCGAACTCGGCGTACTCGTGCGCCTTGCCGGTGAGCACGGCGCTGCCTGCGACGCGGTCGTAGTGGCCGCCGAAGGGATCGGGCTCTTGCTCGGCGATACCGAGCGCCCTCATCGCCGCCGTGTTGAGCCACGTGCCGTGGCCGGTCCAGGCGAAGAGGGCGACCGGGTGATCGGGTGAGACGGTGTCGAGCGCGAAGCGATCGGCCGAGGCGTCGTCGAAGACATTCGTGCCGACGAAGCCGAGGAGCCACGTGCCTGCTGGTGCGCCCGCGGCGGCGGACGAGACGAGGCCCTCCATCTCACCAAGCGTCGGTCCCGGGCCGGGCCTGAAGTCCAGCGTGTTGAGGGCCTGTCCTTCGGGGACGACGACATGGACGTGCGCGTCGTTCAGGCCGGGAATCACCGTGCGTCCGCCGAGGTCGATGACCTTGGTGCCCGGCCTCTGATAGGCGAGGACCGAGGCGTTGCTGCCCACGGCGACGATGTGATTTCCTTCGATCGCGATCGCCTCTGCCCACGCCTGGTCCGGCGCGGCGGTGAAGACGTTTCCGTGATGCAGGATCGTCCGCGCGGGTGGGCCGGCGCCGAGGAGCGCCTGTTCGCTGCTGCTCGTGGAGCCGTCCTCTCGTGCGCCCGTTCCCGACGGATCACCTGTCCGGCAACCCACGGCCGCGCCGCCCGTCAGCAACGAGACGAGCGCAACGATCCCCAGAGTGTGAACGCGAGGCATGAAGCTCATTGGTGTTCTCCTCGAGCTACGGTGCCGTGTGCTGCGTGAGCGAGCGATCCCCCGGAAGTGGGTAGCCTGAAGGAGGGATGGGCCCGGGATGGACTTGCACCAGACGTTGGGCGACGCGATCATGGTTCGCGACACTCATGCGCCCAGACCGATCGGACATGGTGCGCTTCGACGAGCTTCGCCACGCCTTGCGGCTCGCGGGTGAGCTTCGTGAGCTGCCGCGCGGCTCCGAGCTCCAGAAGCGTCATGCGCTCGACGGGCTATGCGCTCTCGTGGGGGGCCAGGTCGGGCTCTGGTGCGTGACCGAGGGCATGGACTCGGGTCGGGTCATGCTGCTGAGCGCGATCGACCGCGGCTTCT
>JAQBQJ010000506.1 GCA_028287065.1 Labilithrix sp.
TCCAGCCGACGCCGTTTCCTTCCACGGTCGGTATCAGCTGCGCGTCGACGTAGCCGTGAAGCTCGTACGCCGTGGCTCCCGCAGCACGGATTGCGCGAACGCTCGTCACGCTCACGGCGAAGCTCCCGATCGCGACCGTGGAGAAATCCGACGCCGCGGCTTTCCATTTATCGGCGCCGCCGAGCGTGATGTACGCCGCTCCGCTGAACGCGCCCGGCGCTTGCTTGCCGACGACCGGGACGCCGGAGCGAAAGATGCCGATGTAGATTTTCGGGTCGTTGAAGAGCGGTGGCGCATCCCAGATCCCGAGGAACGGCAGCCCAGCGTCTCCAGCGTGCTTGTCGTATTCCTGCTCGATGGCGCACGCGTAGTTCGCCGAAGGGGCGCCGTTGTGACCTATCGCCCTCAAAGCGCATCCGGCGGACCTGAAAGCAGCGTCCGACGCGACGAGCGCCACCGCTCCGGCGTCGTTGACCGCACCAACCGAATTGTCGTCACGCGCGTCTGCGGACGCGACGGGAGGCGGAGAGCGGCCGACATCGAACGGCTCTACGGGCGGCTCGGCGGGCGCGGAGTGAGCCGCTCTCGCGCAACCGGCGAACGCGAGGAGGACCACCACGCGTTGCATGACAGCGATCTCTCGTCTCCCCGCGCGAAGCGCGGCCCAATCTCGTTCTCGTGGCGTCTTCGCGTCTTGGCGGCGAAAATCTTCCTATCAGGGAGCCAGGATCGTCACGTCGCCGATGCGGCTCTTGGTGGCATGGTCGGTCTGCTCCCAGAAGTTCGCGACCTTGTCCTCGCCGGGAACGATCTGCGGATAGAACCCGCCGAAGCGGTTCGGCTGCTGGAGCGTGCGGAGATCCCACTTGTGGGTCGCGCCGCTCTTCGTGCCGGCCGCGCGGCGGAGCGTGCCGATCGTCGCGTCCTGGTAGTACACCGTGATGACGTCGCCCTCGGCGCGCACCGCGGAGTCGTCGCCGACGAGATGCTTGCCGTCGGCGAATGCCTTGCCGTCGACGGTGCTGCCGTCGTCGATGACCTCGGACTTGCCCGGCTTGCCGCCGGTGACGGTCAGGTAGCGGAGCGTCTCGTCGAGGCCGCTCACGTACGTGACGTGCCACGTGCCGGAGCTGTCGATCGCGAGCGAGGCGGCGACACCGACGTCACCCGTGTCGATCGCGGTCTTGTCCTTGCGTGAGCCGGTCTCGCCGTCGAGGATCGTGCGCGTCCACTTGCCTTCGCCCTGCTCGGCGAGCGCGACGAGGTTTCCGTGCGGCCGGTCGTACACGACCATGCCGAGCTGGCCCGAGCCCTGCGCGAACGAGATGTAATCGCCGAACACGTCGGGGTACGTCTGCGTCGCGCTCTTCGTGGCGACACACGCGGCCTTGCCCGCGCCGGCAGCCGTGTCGGCGACGCAGGCCTTGCCGGTGCCGCAGTCGGCGGGCGTGCAGCCCGAGATGGTCGCGGTGCAGATGCCCGTCGTCTTCACGCAGGCCGTCGCGCCGGTGCATGTCGTGGCCGCGCAGGGGTTCTCTTCCTCGACGGCAGCATCCTCGAAGCGGAAGTCGGTGGGCTCCTGCGGGAGCTCGACGTTCGAGCGCGCGACGACGACCTTCGAGCGCGTCCTGCCGCCGTTGCCCGGTTCGATCTGGAGGAACGCGATGACGGGCTTGCCGCCCACCATCAGCATCTTCGAGTAGCGACCGATGTCGGCGCCGGCCTGCTCCTTGAGCGTGAACGTCTTCCACGCGCCGTCCTCGAGGCTGGCGAGGACCGCGACCTTCAGCTTCTTGTTGGTCGCGTCGTAGTAGCTGACCATCGGGCGCCCGTCGGCCGTGACCTGCATGCTCGTCCAGAGACCGACGTCGTCGCCGGAGTCGGACTCGCCATTGCGCCACGAGGCGATCGCGCGGTCGGCGCAGGTGCCTTCCGCTCGCGGCGGCAGGCCGTCGATCGTCTTCCAGTCGACGCCCTGCTTGCCGAGGTCGTACTTGCCGACGACGAGATCGCCGTAAAGCGAGCTGTCACCCTCGGAGAGGAGCGCGTCGTTGTAGCCGGCGACCCAGATCGAGCCGTCCGACGTCTTCGCGATCGAGGTGTACGAGCCCGGCATGCCGCGCGCGAGCTCCTCCTTGCACTCCTGGTTGCAGTCGGCGCCGCAACCCGGGCCGCTGTCGCCGGCTTCGCTTCCGCATGCGCAGCCCTGGCTCGTGGCCGCGACGGCGGTGATGCTGAAGAGCGCGATGGCCGCGTGCTTCGAGCTGAGAACGAAGCCGCGGTTCTCGGAGCGAGCGGAGCGACGACGCGCCGCGACGAGCATCACGCCGGCGAGGGCCAGCGCCGCGGCGAGCACGCCGTTCGTGCTCGTCGACGTCGTGGAACCGGGCGTGGAGCACCCGCATCCGGAGCCTGCCGCCGCGAGCGACCCATCGGCCTTGCCGCGGATCAGCTCCTGGTGAACGGAGCGCACGTTGCCCTCTTCGTCCTTCACCTCGACGTCGATGGTCTCGGCCGCGCCGACGTCGACGCGTGCGAGCTCGGCGACGGGGCGCCACTCGCCGAATTCGGCGCCGTCGAGCGTGTAACGACCGACGAGCGCGGCGGGCGACGACACGACGTCCCACGCCTGGATGGTGGCCTGCTTGCCGTCCTTCTCGACCTTCACGGTCGGCGCGAGCGCGTCGATGGTGAACGGGATCTCGGCGGGTGTCGCGTCCTCGGTCTCGGCCTGAGAGACGACGCGCGCCGACACCTTGAGGACGTGACGTCCCTGGAGGAGGAGCTGATCGTCCTTGATGACGACGTGCTTCGCCGTCGCCCACTCGGAGCGGGTGCCGTTGTCGATGCGCCACGAGTACTCGATGGCATGACGGCCGTCGTCGAGCGGCGACGCGACGTCGACGACGAGCTCCGGCAGCGACGCGCGGTCCATCGTCGTGAGCTGCATGTGATCGACGGGCACGTTCTTGGAGACGAGCGCAGCCTGCGTGTCGGCCTCGACCGTCGCCATACCGGCGGTCTTCGAGAGGTTCGCGAAGATCCCGACGTAGTCGTCGGTGCCCTTCGTGAGCTTGCCGATCTTGCCGATCTCCATGCCGAGACCGAACGACTTGAGCGCGCCGGAGAGATCGATCGGCGAGAAGCCGCCGCCGACGAGCTGCTTGCTGATGCCGCCGAGCAGGCCCGAGAGCGCGTTCGCGACGAGCGCCGGATCGTCCGTGAGGAGGTCGGCGTTCGTGACCTTGCCGTTCGAGACCTTGATGTCACCGATCGCAGGCGTGATGCCCGGGTTCGTCTTCGGGTCCTTCGCGGTCTGGAGGTTGACCGGAATGAGGAGGTCCGACTCGAACGTGAAGACGCGCACGAAGCGATCGAGGTGCCAGAGGTAGAAGTCGAGCGCGAACTTCGGCAGCGTGATCTGGAGGAGCGCGTCCGAGCCGGCGTTGGTGCCGCCCCCGATCTTCACGGTCGGCGGAGCCTGCGGGCGCGTCGCGATCGCCGCGGCGGCATCGCCGCCCTCGAACGTGAGGCTCTTGAGCGACGGGATGAGGAGGCTGAGGAGACCCGCGCGGAGCTGGTCGAACTGCTCGCTCGACACGCCGAGGCAGAGGAGGCCCGAGTTGTAGACGCTGCCGAACGAGTAATCGAGGAAGCGTCCCGCGAGGGCGATACCGACGTGGGGAGTGGTCTGCGTATCGACCTTGGTCGGCGCGAGCTCGTCGGGGATCGGGATGCCGGTCGGGACCTTCAGGTCGGCCGCGGGGACGCACTTCGACTGCGGCTGCGGGACGACGCCGCCGAGCATGCCGAGCGTGATGCCGTTGGGAGTCCGACCCTGCGCGTTGGCGTTGGCGTTGGGGAACGGCTTCATCGCGCCGCCGGCCGCGAGACCGAAGTCGACGCCGCCGGCGGTGCCCGGCGAGATGCTCTTGAGGAGACCGCCGAGGTCGGCGTGCGCGTCGGTGCCGAGGAGCATCGAGACGCACTTGTTCTTGTCGGAGTCGAAGACGCAGTGCTTGTTCGCCGCGTCGGGCGAGGTGTTGGTCGGGCAGGGCGGGTTCAGCGCGGGGCTCGGCGCCATGCACAGCTGATCGGCGAGCAGGCTCTTCACCTGGCTCTCGAGGTTGCTCTTCAGCGGGCCGATGACGAGGCCCTTCACGAAGCCCGAGTCGGTGATCGCATTGCAGATCGCGCCCGCGAAGCCGCAGCTCGAGCAGACGTGGACGTCGTTCTCACTGAGGCCGCCGAGGTCGATCGTCGCGCCGCCGATGTCGATCTTCGTGTAGCCGGTGCGCGGCGCCGTCGTCTCTTCGACGAGCGGGATCGTGATGCCGATCGGGAGCGCGTGCGGCGTGACGTTCGGCTTGCCGGTGTTGCTGTCGCAGCCCCCGTCGCCGTAGCCGATGTGGAGCGTGAGGCCACCGAGGTTGACCGGGTTGACGATCGGCGGGTCGTAGGAGACGTCCGCCTGGATCGGCGTGTCGTCGAGCTGAACGGGGATCGTCGCCTTGAGCTGCACGGCGTTCGGCTTGACCGCGTCGATCTGGAAGGTCGCCTTGCCGATGCCGACCGCGGCGTGGCAGCGCGGCGGCGTGGCCTTGGGATCGGGCCCGCCGGGGCACACGTTCGGATCGAGATAGACCTTTCCGAAGATGCTCAGGTCCGCGATCTGCGTTTTCGCGGGGTCGACGTTCGGGATGTCGAAGCCGAGCACGCCGCCGGGCGCGTTCGCCACCTGCGTGACGATCGCCGGCAGGTTCTTCTCGACGAAGTCGAGGCCCGGGCGCGAGACGCGAACGCTCGCGGCGTTGTCGATGGTCTTGTCCTTCGGGAAGCCGCCGGGGAGCGGGGTCGTCCCGCCGCAGCCGCCGCAACCGGACGAACAGCCGCCTCCGCTGCACGATGCAACGAGAAGGAAGAACACGACGCCAAACACGTGGCGGAAGCGAGAAAACATGAATCCTCCTGCGCAGCCGCGAGGTCTTGTCTGACCCGAAGTGTAGCGGTCACGTCACGTGAACCCCGCATCGGGGATCACGTCTCGAGATCGGGATCAGGCCCTATCCCGATTGTGACCGGAACACACGCCGCCGCCACCGCCCCAAGAAGAGATGACGCACTGCGTGAGCGCCACCCCCGTGAGACGCGCGCAATATCGCAAAAAAGGGGGGAAACGCGAGTCTCAAATCGCGTTTTCGGAACGGAGACGTTCGCGTCCGCCGGCTAGTCGCCGTCTGCGGCGTCCGCAGCGTCCGAGCCGGCATCCGTGCCGCCCTCGTTCCCCGCGTCGGGCATGCCGGTCTGCACGCCGGAGCAGCCGGGCACCGTCTTGCTGCCGTCGAAGATCTTCGCGGCGCTCGCCGCGAACGTCGCCGCGAGCCAAACGCTATCGGCGCAGCTCCCGGGCTGCTTGTCCTTCGAGCAGAAGTCGCCCTGGAAGGTGATCTTGCCGGTGCCGTCGCGCGTGCACTTGTCCTGCTCGCCGGCGAGGAACGAGCAGAGCGACTTGTTGTTGAGGTCGCGGATCTTCACCTCGTCCGCTTCCTCGAGCGTGATGTAGCCGCCGAGCGATCCCGACGTCTGCCACTTGGAGCAGAGCGAGTCGTCGAAGCAGTTCTCGTCGAGCGCGATCTCGTTGAGGTGGCCGATGCAGTTGCCGTCGTCCGAGATCGTCACGTCCGCGAGCTTCACGTCGGTGATCGGCAGGAGGATCACGCTGCCGACGTCCTTGCTCAGGAAGATCGGGATCTTCACCTTCTGCGGCTCGAGCGTGCGGAACTTGTCCCCGTCGAACGCGATCTTCGAGGTGATCGGCGCGACGTTCGTGGCGCCCAGGTCGAAGCGCGCGAAGCAGAAGCCCTGGCCGATCGCGTCGTCGGGCGGAGGCGCGCCGCCGGTCGTCAGCGTGTTGTTCGTGCGATCGACCTGCAGGAGCCATGTGAAGAGGCCTTTGCCCTGCTCTCCGCAGCTCTTCTCGGCGAGGTCGATGTTGAGCGTGACGACCGTGTTCTGGATCAGCTCGCCCGCGAGCGTCGCGGGCGTCGCGATCTTCAGGCGGCGGATGCGGAAGTCCTGGACGTCCTTCCCCTTGTTGTCGCCGATCGGCAGGCACGTCGACTTCGACCCGCAGCGGGCCTCGTCGATCGTGCATCCGGGGCGGCTCGTGCACTGGTTCTCGGAGCTGTCGCAGCTCGCCTGGGGCAGCTCGCCGGGCGCCGCGGCGCATGCGCCTCCGCCACCGCGCGCCTGCTCGGGCGTCGTGCGGCGATGCTCCATGTCCGAGCAGGCCATCGCGACCCACGCGGCCGCGCCGAGGCCGAGGACCCCGAGCGCGACCTTGACGGCGAGCCCTCGCCTGTTGCGTGCGCCGATGCTGCTCACGGAGGTCACTCCGGCAGGCCGACCGGACCGCCGGTCTCGACGAGCGTCATGAACTCGGCCATGCGCTTCCTGAGATCTCCCTGCGACACGTCGAGGAGGCGGCGCGGGCCGATGCCCTCGACGCAGAACGAGCCGAGCGCGGAGCCGAAGTAGATCGCGCGGCGCATCGCGGGGTGCTCGAGCGTGCCGACGCGGGTGAGGTAGCCCATGAGCCCGCCTGCGAAGGAGTCGCCGGCGCCGGTGGGATCGACGACGTCCTCGAGCGGATACGCGGGCGCGTAGAATGCGCCGGCGTCGTCGAAGTACAGCGCGCCATGCTCGCCGCGCTTCACGATGAGGTGCGACGGACCGCGCTTGCGGATGTCCGCGGCGGCCTTCACGAGGTTGTGGATGCCGGTGAGCTCGCGCGCCTCTTCGTCGTTGATGACGAGCAGGTCGACCTTCTTCATGACCTCGCCGAGGAGCTTGGCCTCGCCGGTGATCCAGAAGTTCATCGTGTCCGCGACGACGAGCTTCGGCTTCTCGATCTGCGCGAGCACCTCGAGCTGCAGCGCGGGATGGATGTTGCCGAGGAGCACGTACGGCGTGCTCTTGAAGGCCGCCGGGATCTTCGGACGGAAATCCGCGAAGACGTTGAGCTGCGTATCGAGGGTCTCGCGCGTGGAGAGGTCCTTCGAGTACTTGCCGCGCCAGCGGAAGGTCTTGCCCTTCGCGTGCTCGACGCCGGCCGTGTCGACGCCGCGCTTCTTGAGGTCCTCGATCACGAGATCGGGGAAATCCTCGCCGATGACGCCGACGAGGCGCACCGGGCAGAAGAGCGAAGCGGCGATCGAGGCGTAGGTTGCGGCGCCACCGACGACGTTTTCGAAGATGCCGGTCGGCATCTCGAGGTCGTCATAGGCGAGCGAACCAACGATGAGGACGGAGCTCTGGGTCATGGGCGGCGAAGACCTTAGCCCAAGTCGGCTCACTTGGGGAGGAGCCAGCCCAGGCGCTGTCGCGCTTCTTCCGAGATCGCCGACGGCGCGGTCATGACGGCGCCGCGCGATGCGCCGTGCGCGACGCTCTTCGCAGGATCCGGCAGCGCCGCGGCGAGGAGCGCGATCGCCTTCTTCGCGATGCTCACGTTCTTCTTCATGGTGGCGACGACGGCCTCGACGGTGACGTCGTCGTGCGTGTCGTGCCAGCAGTCGTAGTCCGTCGCCAGCGCGAGCGTCGCGAACGGCAGCTCGGCTTCGCGCGCGAGCTTCGCTTCGGGCATCGACGTCATGCCGATCACCGAGACGCCCCACGAGCGGTACAGGCGGCTCTCGGCGCGCGTCGAGAACTGCGGGCCTTCCATGCACACGTAGGTTCCGCCGCGATGGACGCGGGTGCCGGTCTTCTCGCCGGCGTCGCCGAGCGCCTTCGCGACGAGCGCGCACACCGGGTCCGCGAAGGGGACGTGCCCCGCGACGCCGTCCTCGAAGAACGTCGTGATGCGCTTCTTCGTGAGGTCGATGAACTGGTCGGGGACGACGAGGTGCCCCGGCTCGATCTCCTCCTTCATCGAGCCGACGGCGCTCACGCTCACGAGGTGCGTCGCGCCGGCCTTCTTCAGTGCGCAAACGTTCGCGCGGTAGTTGATCTGGTGCGGAGGCACCTTGTGCCCGCGGCCGTGGCGAGGAAGGAACAGCAGCGTCGTGCCGTTCTCGAGCGTGCCCTTCACGAGCACGTCGCTCGGCTTGCCGAACGGGGTTTCGACGTCGAGCTCGGTGACGTCGCGCAGTCCTTCGATCTCGTAGAGGCCGCTTCCGCCGAGGACGCCAAGCGTGTAGCTCATGACGTGGGCTTAGCGGCCTTCGCGTCGCGTGCCAAGGGGGCTCTGTCGCGGCGCGTTCGTGATCATGGCTTCGCGATCTTCATGATGGCGCCGGTCGTGCTCATGACGAAGTAGATCGCGTCGGCGTCGCCCGTGATGCCTGTGGGAGAAGGGCCGGTCCACAGGACCTCGGGCGCAACGCAACAGCCGGCTTGCTCGCAGCTCACGACGCTTCCGTCCGTGTACTGCGCAGCCTCACCTCCGCCTTGATTGACCCAGTACACGTGCATCGCGTCCGCGTAGACGCCGTACGGGCGCGCGTTGCCGCTGCCGCCGAGATCGCATCCTCCGACGCCGCCACGCGACATGCGTCGCACGACGCCGCCGCCGGGCTGACCGAAGTCGTACG
>JAQBQJ010000528.1 GCA_028287065.1 Labilithrix sp.
TGAAGCCCTCGGCGTGCGACTCGCAGACGTGCACGTTCCTCGGCTGCATCTGCTGGTACAGCTCCGGTGTAGAATACATCGGTCTGAATCTCCCGGGGCCGCAGACCGTCGACGTCGCCCTCGTGAACGGCGGGCTCCAGGCTCACGTGCACGTGCCGAACGTCGGCGTGAACATGCACGTCCACGGCAAGGTCGGTCCCATTCCATACGACACGACCGGGTGGGCGACGTTCTCGTATCTCGACGTGACGATGATCATCGACACCTCGCTATCGGGCGGCAAGCTGCACGGCTCGATCCGTCCCGGCTCGGTCGTGACGAACGTCGGCAGCGTGAGCACGTCCTTCGGCGGCGTGGACGGCTGGATCATCAACAACATCCTCGTGCCGCTCGCGCAAGGCACGCTGCAGAACACCGTGAAGACGCTGGTGACGAACTACATCACCAACAACTTCAATGCAGTCCTGGACGGAGTCCTCTCCGGGCTCGACGTCTCGACGCTGGGAACGTCGTTCAACGTCCCGAAGCTCGACGGCGGAGGGACGATCCCCCTGTCGTTCGGCATCGGATTCTCGACGGTGTCGACGACCTCCTCGCGGATGCTCGTGGGGCTCTCGAGCAAGCTCACGGCGCCCGCCGGCCAGGCGCTGCCGTCGCTCGGAGTGCCCATTCCTACCGGCACGGTGCTCGACGACATGCCTGTCAGCTCACCGAGCTCCGCCGGCGTCGCGATCCATGTGGGCGTGTTCGACCAAGCGCTCCACGCGCTGTGGCGCGGCGGCATGTTCAACGCGACGATGACCGGCGCGCAGCTCGGCAACGGGTTGCCGGCGGCAGCCGGGATCCGCGTCAACACGCAGCTGCCGCCCGTTGCGACGCTGAACGGCAACGCCGTCGAGCTGTCGCTCGGTTCGATGTACCTCGCAGTCAGTTACCCGGGGCTCTTCGGTGGGACCGATGGATCCGGGAACCCGCTTCCGCCGCTGCGCGTCGAGCTCGGCGCGCGCGCGACCTCGACGCCCTCGCTCGTCGCCAATGATCTCAAGTTCGGGAGCTTCGTCATCACCGAGCTGCATTTCTCGACCGGCGACGTGTCACTCGATGCGTCGACGAACGGGGTGCTCACGTCGATGCTCCAGGCGCTCCTCCAGAAGGTCATCGATCAGTCGCTCAACAACTCGCTCCCGGCCTTGCCCATCCCGTCGTTCGCGCTGCCCGCGAGCCTCGCGGCCTACGGCATCCCACCGGGAAAGCTCGGGCTCGTGAGCCCGTCGCTCGGCTTCGATCCACGTGACTTCCGCCTCACCGGCCAGCTGGGGATCCAATGAACAGGGCACTCTCGGCCTCGCGCTCGTGCCGCTCCTTCGTTGCTGTCGTCCTCCTTGCCGTCGTCGCGGGATGCGGCGGCGGAGACGGGAGCGGGCCCGTGGCGTCGGGCGTCGTGGTCCACGTCGACCCGTCGCAAGCGTTCTACCCCGTCACCAGTCAGCTCTCGCTGACCGCGACCGTCACCGACAGCGCCGGTACCGAGCTCCATGATGCGCAGGTGACCTGGACGTCGGATCCGCCGGCCGCGGCCACGCCGGCCGGCGATCCCGGAGCGTTCAGGCTGAACCAGATCGGGAGCGTCACGTTCACCGCATGCGCGGTCGACAACGCGAGCGCGTGCGGGAGCGCCAGGATCCAGGTCTCGCCCGGCGCGCCTCTGCTCGTCTTGACCACGCCGCAGCCCGCCGCCGAGCTCGGCGGCGACGGCAAGTCGACGTTCGCCGTCGAAGGGAAGATCACGACCGGCACGAACAAGGTGCTCGTGAACGGTGTCTCTACGACCGTCGCGCCGGACGGCACGTTCAAGACCGATGTCGCCGCGACCTTCGGCGTGAATCACCTGGTCGTGTCGGTCGACAACGGCATGGATCCCGAGGTGCGCCGCGAATTCGACGTGGCGTTCGGCGCCGCGTACGCGCCCGCCGTCGACGCGAACGGCGCGCCCGCGTTCTCGGCGCCGGACGCGCTCGTGCTCGATCTCGGTCAGCGCTTCTTCGACGACGGGACCGCCGTACCGCTCAATGCTCCGCATCCGGTCACGCTGCCCGACATGGCGGACGTCGTGGCGCGCGTCGTCGCCGGGATGGACATCCTGTCGAAGCTCCCGAGCCCGCTCATCGCCAGCAACGGCGTCGCTCTGACCGTGGGCTCCGCCACGATGGCTGACGTGACGGTGGAGACGCAGCTCGCCGGCGACGGACTGGATCTCTTCGTGCGCGTGGGCAAGCTGTCGCTCGGCACGACGGGATCGCTCGATCTCTCCGGCTCGCCGGTCAGCCTGAACGGCGGCGTCGACGCGTCGCTGTCCGCATACGCGCACGCGACGATCAAGAAGGCGTCGCCGACAGCCCCCGTGGTCGTCACCGTGGGGACGTTCGACGTGGCGCTCGAGACGGCGACGGGCAAGTTCACCGATGCGCAAGCCAACGCGATCTTCGCGCTGGCTGCGGGTTATCTGCGCACCACAGTCGCGCAGATGGTGAA
>JAQBQJ010000531.1 GCA_028287065.1 Labilithrix sp.
ATCGTGCTCGGCGTCGCTCTGTCCGTACTCGGCGTTCGAGTACGTGAACTTCTGCGCGAGGATCGGGTTCGCACCGTTCGTCACGTCGAAGATCTGGAGCTGCAGGCCCTGCGTCTGGCCCGTCGACGTCGCCGCGCGGCCGATCGTGAGGAGGTGGTTCGCGTCGATCGGATGCATGTACTCGCTGAAGCCGGGGATCGTGAGCTCCGCGATCTTCGAGGGCGCCGCCGGGTTCGAGAGGTCGATCACGAAGAGCGGGTCGACGCGACGGAAGGTGACGACGTAGCCGCGTCCCTCGACGAAGCGCACGCTGTAGATCTGCTCGTTCGGCGCGAGCTCACCGGCGTCGCCGACGAGGTCGAGCCAGCCGCCGCTCACGCCCATCGTGAAGACGTGGTTGACGACCACCGGGCGATCCTGCGGACCGCCGGTCTGGCCGGGGAACGTCGGCTGGACGTACTTGCCGTCCTGATCGAGGTAGCTGCGGCTCTCGCTGGTCGCGACGCGGAGGAAGCCGTCCTTGTCGTCGAGCGAGAACTGGTCCTTCACGTTGCCGGCAACCGTGCCGGACGCGACGTAGTTCGGGAAGTTGGCGTCGCTCGCGAACTCGAACTTGTGGATGTGGGTCTTCGTCTGCGCCCATGCCGTCACGACCTGGGGCTGCGAGGGCTGCGACGTGCGCGGGCGAAGCGTCTTCGTGCCCACGCCGGCGGACCCGGGCGTCGGAGGAGGAGGCGAGGCCTCCGTCGTGCCCGCGTTCACGGTGCCGCTGCCGGTGCTCCCGCCGCCGCTGCCGCTCGTCCCGAGGTCGTCGGACCACGTGTACGGAGGCTCGACCCACGCCTGCGCGGCGAGGTAGATCGTGTCGGCGCTGCCGTACACCGTCTCGGCGCGGCCGAGGATCGCCGACTGGCGCGGGAGCGCGGCCGGGTTCGCGAGGTCGATCGACGCGACCTCCGTGAGGCCGCTCTCCGTCGAGCCCGTCGTCGGGACGTAGAAGTCCTCGCACGCGATCGTCTGCACCGCGACGGCGCCCGCGTTCTTCGTGAACGTGTACGGCATCCAGTCGGAGAGCTGGCTCGCGTCGATCTGGCCCTTGTCGTACGCACGGAGCTGCTCGAGCGCCGCGATCATCGCGGTGCCCGTCTGCGGGTACGGGTTCGTGGTATCCGGAGCGGGCGTCGGCGTCGGCGCGGGCTTCGTACCGGTACCGGTGTTCGGGTCGGTCGGCGGCGTGGGCTCGGCGCCGCCGCTGCCCGTCGGGTAGTTCGGATACGCCGGCTGCGGATACAGCTCGTACACGCTGTACTTCAGCTTCGGGCCGTGCGCGGCGCCGGAGAGGACGGTGCGGACGTGCGTACCGACGCGGCGCGAGTCGAGGTAGTTGCCCTCGAAGTACATCTCGCGCGCGACCGACGCCGTGCCGTCGTTCAGCTCGAGGACGGTGATCTTGGTGAGCGGGATGTACTGCTGGGGCGCGCCGCCGTTGCCCGGGTACGGAGCGACCGTCGACGGAGCGTCGCCGCCGCGCGCCACACCGACGCCGCCGTACGCGTAGTAGTCGTTGAAGTTGTCCTTCGGCGTGATGCCGGTCGCCGTGTAGATGCTCGCGCCGTTGACCTGCGAGTAGACGACGACCTTGCCGCCGTCGACGAACATCTCGCTGGGCGTGCCTTCGATGTCGAGCGACGAGAGCTCCTTCAGCTCGTTCGCGGGCCACGCGTTCAGCACCTTGAAGGCGTTGCCGTGGATCACGTACAGGTTCTTGCCGTCGGTCTTGACGAAGTCGGCCTCGTCGACGCCCTTCACCTGGTTGTTGGTCTCGGAGTACGACGTCGCCGAGTCCTGGGGCGCGTTCGTCGACCCGCCGGTGCCGGGGCCGCTGCTCGGAGCGGGCGTCGAGGGCGGGAGTGCGCCACCCTTCGCGTCGGACTCCGGCGCGCCGAGCGGGAGCGGAACGGGGCCGCCGTTGTAACCGCCGCCGACGTAGCCGCCATACGCGCAGTTGGCGTCGGGGTTCCCGCGCGCGATGCACTTCTGGATCGACTCGATCTGCTGATCGATGCCCTTGTTCAGCTTGAACGCCGCGTCGGCCTTGAGGTCCGAGAGGAGGTCACCGCAACCCTTGGAGCGGTGGAGGCTCACGCGCGTCGAGCCGGTGGCGTCCTTGGACGCGTTGTCGCTCGAGCCGCATCCCATGGCGGCGGCGGACGTGACGGCTGCGATGAGCACGAATGCGGTCTGGATCTTCATGATGGTCCTGGCTCCCGGGGGTGCCATCAGCAAGGGCAGTGCCAGAGTGGCTCATGCATGTAACTATTGGTAACTTGGGCAATAATAAACGGTGGGCACATCTTGCCCCGGACGCCCGGGTCCTGCTGTGCCGGCGCGTGGCACACCTGGCACTCTCGATCGGGCGCGGTTGCGCTGCTATGACGGCCCGCGTGCGTCCTACCCCCGAGCAGCTCGCTCCCTTGACGAGGTTCGAGCGCGCCGCGTTCCGGATCGCCGATGTGCTCGCCGCCCCGAAGCTGACGCCGCTCTCCGCGAACTGGAACAGCGTCGTCATGGGCGCGCTCATCTACAGCTGCGGGAGCCGGCGCTTCCACATCCACGGCCTCGAGAACCTCGCGCCGTTCGGCAAGAAGGACTCGATCCTCCTCGTCGCGAACCATCGCTCGTTCTTCGACTTCTTCACGATCACGGCGCTCCTCTACTGGCGCACGAAGCTGACGAAGCGAATCTTCTTCCCCGTTCGTCAGAACTTCTTCTACGACCACCCGCTCGGCCCCGCGGTGAACTTCGCGATGAGCGGCATGCGCATGTTCCCGCCGGTCATGCGTGACAAGGAGAAGAAGGCGTTCAACACGTACTCCGTCGCGCGCTGCATCGAGGAGCTGAACCGGCCGGAGATCGGGACGGTGCTCGGCATCCATCCCGAGGGCTCGCGCAACAAGGGCGACGATCACTACGCGTTCCTCCCCGCGCAGCCCGGAGTCGGTCGTGTCGCGCTCGGAGCGACGCGCGCG
>JAQBQJ010000533.1 GCA_028287065.1 Labilithrix sp.
GTTCCGTCGCCGCCGTAAACCGCAGCGATCGAAGACGTGCCGATCGGAAGGCCGGCGTACGCGAGCGTCGCGTCGCCGGCGCCGTTGAGCGTGCCGTTCCCGATCGAGGCGCCGTTTGCAAGGAAGGTGACCGTCCCGGTCGCATTTCCGGTGACGTGCGCCGAGAACGTGACGGACTGCCCGATCACCGAGGGATTCGTGAGCGACTGCAGAGACGTGATCGTCGCGACGCCGCTGAAGAACGATCCTGGCGCTCCGTTGCCGGAGTTGTTGGGCTGCGAGAACGATCCGTTCGGCGCGCCGTTGCCGCCGGTGATGTTGGCCGTGTAGACGCCCGCGTTCGTCACCAAGAGTTTCACGCGACCGCCGGCGCCGCCTCCGCCTCCGCCGGCGTAGACGTTGGTGGTCGTGCCGCCGTCGGGAAAGCCGCCGTTGCCGCCCTTCGCCGACAGCGTGCCGCCGACGGTGAGCGTCGTCGCGGTCACGAGGATCGTGCCGCCGCTGCCTCCGCCGCCGCCGGCCGCACCGTAGCTGCCGCCGTCGCCGTTCGTGCCCACCGCGCCGTCGGCGAGGAGGCTGCCGCCGACGCTCACGGTCGGCGCATCGAGCACCACCGAGCCGCCGCCCGCGCCGCCCGCGCCGCCGTTGTACGCGTAATCTGGGCAGTCGCCGCCGCCGCCGCCGCCGCCGGACCCGAACGCTCGGTCGCCGCCCGAGGGGGTGCCGTACGCACCACCCGCGGTGCCTCGCACCGATGGGTTGCCACCGCCGCCGATGCCGCCTGCGCCGCCGTAGCCGGCGCCGCCTCCGCCCGCCGGATGAACGCTGCAGCCGACGATGTTTCCACCGCCGCCGGCGCCGGGGCCCTGGCCCGCGCCGCCGGGGTGGTTCTGGTTGGCATCGGCGTACGTTCCGCCGGCGCCGCCGAGGAAACCGGCGCCGCGCGCGTCGAGCGTGCCTGCGATGTTGATCGTGGTCGCGTGCATCTCGAAGGCGATGCCCTGCGCGACGGTCACGGTGGCGCCGGCCGGGATCGTGAACGTGCCCACGTTCGTGAAGACGCCGCTGACGACGTCACCGTTCGCGAGCGTCAGGTTCGCGCCGCCGAGGTTGGCGCCGGTGTAAGTAGCGGCGGATACCTGCCATGGCAGGAACAGCACTGTGAGAATGAGGAAGAGCGTTCGTAACGTTCGTTTCACGGTCTCGCGCCTCTGAGAAAAAAGGGGGGAGCGTGACCGTATGGGCCGAGGCAATACGTCGCAATTGCCAATTAGCTAATTGTCATTCGGTAGTTGAATGTGTGTTTCGCGCAGTCTTGAAATGCCGAGTTGCACGTCCGGTAATGGGTATTCGTCCGACATGTGCGGCGTCGTGCGAGGCGTTGCTACGGCTCGAGATGCAGCTCGAGGCGGCGGTTCTCGGCGCGTCCGGCCTCCGTCGCGTTGGTCGCGATCGGACGCTCGGACCCGAAGCCTTCGCTCGAGATCCGCGCGCGATCGATGCCGTGCTCGACGAGCCACTTCGCGACCGCCGCAGCGCGTGCTGCGCCGAGCGTGCGGTTCGATGCGGGGTCGCCGCGATCGTCGGTGTGGCCTTCGACGCGGAGCTTTCGACGTTCGGGCAGCTCGAGCATCACCCGGAGCACGGCCGTGAGGATGGCTTCGGTCTCGGGCGTCGCGGCGATCGTCGCGGTGCCCGGCTTGAACTCCACGGGATCGAGCAGCTCGATACGCGACTCGTGCACGAAGGCCTTCGGGCAGCCGTTGCGACGCGGATCGATGTCGGGTGCGCCGGAATCATCCGGGCACGCGTCGAGGTCGTTGGGGATGCCGTCGTGATCGCGATCGCGATCGGGGCAGCCGTTCGTCTGTGGATCGCTCGTCGCGACGCCGCGCACCGTCGGGCAGGCGTCCGTGAGGTCGTCGACGCCGTCCCCGTCCGTGTCGGGCGGACAGCCGTTCGTCTTCGGATCGTTCGTCGCGATGCCCACGACCCGAGGGCAGGCGTCGCGATCGTCGGGGATGCGATCGTGATCGGCGTCGAGCACGACGACGGCGTCGCGCCTTCCTCCCGCGCCGCGTGCGCCGCTCTGCCCTGGTTTTCGCCGCTCGCGCGGGATCTCCGGTGACCATTCCACGCCGAACATCAGGCGCCACGCCGGTGCGCCCACGCCATTCGTGAGCCCATGACCGACGCCGCCGCCGATGCGCGCCGTGCCGTCGACGAGCCAGTGCGCGCCGAGCAGCGCCTCGACGGGCGTCGCGCGCTTTCCGAACGCGTCCTCGAACGTCGAGGCCGTCACCTCGGGTCCGAGCACGAGGTTCCGCGCGACGCGTACGCCCGCCGCCGCCGATGCCGTGACCTCGGTCTGCGCGCGCACGTGAACGCCGACCTGCGCGGCCCATACGAACACGCCGACCTCGCCCGCGAAGAGCGCGCGAGGTCGCGCGCGGAACACGCCGTCGCTGGTCCATTGCGCCTTCTCGCCCGTCGGCGCGAAGGCCTGCACGCCGATCGCGGCGGTGAGCGCACCGCGGTACTGCCCGAGCAAGCGCACGTCGGCGCCGAGGCGGAGATCGCCCACGCCCGACTCGGCCGGCGGCGCGGGCACGAAGGTGCTGCTCTGTCCGCCGGCATAGACCTGGAACGGCAAGTCGAGCGCGAGGCGAAGACGATCGAAGAGGACGACGCTTCCGCCCACGTGAAGGAGAGCGAGCTCCTTCACCGGCGCGCGCTCGGGCAGCCCGTTCGCCGGACCGACCACCACGACGCGATGCGAATACGAGAGCACGTAGCCGAGGCTCGGGCGCAGGTGCCCGCGGAGATCGAGCGACTCGTTCGCGAGCCACTCGCTGCCACGCGCAGACGGCTCGAAGCGGTCGACGGCATGACGCGGATCGCGCGGATCTCCCTGGGCGCGAGCGTCGCGCGGCGCGAACGCGAGGAGCACGCTCGCGATTGCGAGGGCGACGACTCGTGCGCTGCCGGACCGTCGTTTCATGCCGAGGCCGTCCGAGTGTAGACTGATCTGCGAGTTGGCTCGCGCG
>JAQBQJ010000544.1 GCA_028287065.1 Labilithrix sp.
GGCGCGGACGGTATTTCCCGAGGTGAACCATCACGTGCTCGACGATCCGCGCGTGCACCTCATCGTCGAGGACGGACGGAACGTGCTGCTCACGCACGCGGCGACGTACGACGTCGTGAGCATCGAGCTGACGAGCGTGTGGTTCGCCGGCGCAGGAAACCTCTACAACAAGGAGTTCTACGAGCTCGTCTCGAAGCGCCTCGACGACGGCGGCGTGCTCCAGCAGTGGTTCCAGCTCCATCACACGAGCCAGCGCATCGTCGCCACGACGATCGCGTCGATGCGCGCCGTCTTCCCGCACGTGATGATCGTGGTGACCGGACACCAGGGTCAGCTCCTCGCGAGCAAGTCGCCGTTCACGGTGAGCCGCGACGCGCTCTACCGGCTCGAGGACATCGGCTACGTGCGCGCGACGCTCGAGAGCGGGCACCTCGTCGACTACGTGAAGCGCATCCTGATCGACGACGAAGGCGTCGATCGCTTCATTCAGTCGAGCCGCGAGCGCTTCGGCCTCTCCGCCGAGGAGCTCGTCTCGCGCGACGACAACATGGCGCTCGAGTACGCGACGCCTCGCACGAACGTCCCGAGCGCCGACGACATCGACGACACGGTCCGCTACCTTTCCGCCTTCCGTACGCGGCAGACGCTGCCGAATCATCTCAAGCCCTGATCGCCATGTCGCCGCGCCTCAAAAACCTGCTCTCGTTCGCGCTGAAGGTGGTGGTCGCCACGGTGCTGATCACCTGGCTCGTCCGCTCGGGGTCGCTCGACATGCGCGCGCTCGGCCTCTTCTTCCAGCGGCCACAACTGCTCGCCGGCGATCTTTTCGTGTTCGGCGCGGGCACCGTGCTCGGCGCGTTGCGCTGGCGCGCGCTGCTCGGGCTCGCAGGCGTGCGGCTCCCGTTCCTGCGACTGCTGCAGCTCCATCTCACCGCGCTGTTCTTCAACGTCGTCATCCCCGGCAACGTCGGCGGCGACGTGGTGAAGGCGCTCTACGTCGCGCGCGACTCCGCGCCGGAGAAGCGCACGACGATCCTCCTCATCGTCTTCATCGATCGGCTGATGGGGCTCGCCGGGCTCGTGACGATGGCGACGCTCATCACCGTCATCCGCGGGCCGACGTTGTGGGCAAATCCGCTGCTCAGGCCGCTTGCCGGCACGGTCGCGCTCCTCGGCGTGGCTGTGGTGCTCGGTCCCGCGCTGCTCGTCGTGGTCATGCGGCGCGCGGGGGACCGCATCGAAGCGTGGACGAGCGGCACGACGCGTATCGCGGGCCTGCTCGGTCGCCTCGTCGCAGCGATGCGCCTCCTCTCCTCGAAGCCGGCCAACCTCTTCGCGGCGCTCGGCTTCTCGATGTGCCTGCATTTCTGTGCGATGGGCCTCTTCACGATGATGACCCGCTCGGTCGGCGGCTTCGACGTGGGCTTCGCCGAGATCGCGACGGTGTTCCCGCTCGGCATCCTGACGATGATCCTGCCGCTCTCGCCGTCGGGCCTCGGCGTCGGGCACGTCGCCTTCGACCGGCTCTTCGCAGCGATCGGGCTGACCGGCGGCGCGACGATCTTCAACGTGTACTTGATCGGGCAGATCGCCCCGTGCCTCATCGGGATCTTCCCGTACCTCGCGCTCAAGCGCGAGGCCGCTCCGCCGGCGCTCGACGCACCTCCCACCGAAGCTTCGCCGCAGGGTGAAGGACCGGCATGACGCGGCGAGGGGGAATGCAGCGGGAGTCGATCGCCACGTGGCTCCGGCTGGCGGGGAACGCCGCAGGCTGGTCGCTCTTCACGGTGGTCGGTCTCTCTGCGCTCGGCCTGATCACGTCCGATGCCGCGTTCCTCGGCGCGTCCGACGAGCGCATCGAGTCGATCGCGATCGAGACCTACTCCGCGTTCCTGCGCAGCGTGGCATTCGCGATGGCGGAGGTCGCGCTCGCGGAGTGGGTGCTGCTCACGGTCGTCACGCTCGGACTTCTCTCGTTGCTCGGCAACAGGCTCCCGAGCCGCTCATCGCGGCAGCTCCGCCGCCATCTCACGTGTCTCGCCGTCGCCCTGCTCGTCACGACGACGTTCTGGGGCTTCGGTGCGCAGCGCCATCCCGGGCTCTTCATCGGTGTGCTCGCGAACAGCCGCACCGCAGCGCTCTGGGCCGAGAGCTGCGCGTATCTCGCGCCGGCGATGCTCGTGGCGTCGTTCTGCGGTTACTTCGTGGGCGCGGCGCGGGCGACGCTGCGCGTGCAGGTCGCGACCGTCGCGCTCGCGGCGGTGATCGGCGGCGTCCTCGGACGCGCGGGGGCATGGGCACGCAAGTACGAGCCCGAGCCGTTCGCGCTCCGCGAGCTGCCGAACCCGGCGAGCGTGCCGGCGCCGTGGGCGTCCGCGTCTGCCTCTGCGTCAGCCTCCGCCTCCGCGTCCGCGTCCTCGCCGGCCGGCACCCCGAAGCCCGCGCGCACGATCACCGCCGATCGCCCCACGAGCGTCCTCTGGATCGCGATCGACTCGCTTCGCCCCGACAAGATCGATCGCGAGAACACGCCGAATCTCAAGGCGCTCATCGACGAGTCGATCTACTTCCCGAACACGATCGTCCCCGTCCCGCGCACGGGTCCGTCGTGGGCCGCGGCGCTCACGTCGCTCGATCCGCTCACGACGGGCGTCGAGACGATGTTCCCCGATGCGAAGCGCGCGAACCTCTCGACTGTCGCGCTGCCCGCGTACCTCGCGAGCCGCGGCTACCGCACGATGGTCGCGTCCGAGTACGCCGGCGAGTTCTTCCGCCGCGTGAAGGTCGGCTTCGAGGTCGAGGCCGTGCCTCGTGCGGAGCTGATGCAGATCTCCGGGCAGATCCTGATGTCGCGCGCGCCCGTCGTCCTCGCGCAGGCCGGCCTCCTCTATGGAGCAGGCCCGGGCTGGCGCGAGACGCTCCCGTACCCGCTCGCCGAGCTGATCCGCGGCATGCCGAACTTCTCGGCGCCCGACACGCTCGGCGAGGACGTGACGTCGTTCCTGAAGCAGGACCTCACGCCGGCGTTCGTGCTCGCGTTCTATTCGCAGCCGCACTTCCCGTACACGTCGAGCCCCGCGTTCGCGCATCGCTATCACGTGGCCGGCTCGAGCCCTTCGCTCGCGTACGGACGCGACGTGACCGACGAGAAGCCGATCGCGTCCGACGCCGATCGACGGCAGGTCGACGGTCTGTATCGCGCCGCGCTCGCCGAGAGCGACGCCGCCGCGGGAAAGATGCTTGCCGAGCTGAAGAGGACCGGCTGGCTCGACGACGCGATCGTGATCCTCACGGCCGATCACGGCGAGGGCCTCTACGAGTGCGCCGAGTGCGTCGGCCACGGCGACAACCTGCACGGCATGATGACGCTGCGCGTGCCGCTCGCGATCCGTCTGCCGCCGAAGCGCTTCCCGGAGGCGAAGGCCTCGGTCGAGACGTCGTGGGTGTCGCTCCTCGACGTCTACCCGACGCTCGTCGACCTCCTCGGCCTGCCGAAGATCGTGATTCAGGACGGCGTCCCGCTCATCACCGACAAGGGCCACGTCGCGAGCATCCCGACGCGCGTGCACGTCGTGGAGACCGGCGAGTGGCTCTGGACCACCGCGGCCGTCCCGAAGGACCGCATCGAGTATCCGCCGATCACCGAGCTCGCGCGCCTCGAGGGCGACACCATCGCGATCGATCCCAAGTACGAGGGCGTGATTCGCGCTGCGAAGCACCGCGCCGCGATACGTGCACCCTACAAGCTGTTGTATGAGCCCTCGAAGACCGGCGTGCGATGGCGGCTCTTCGACTTCGAAGCGGATCCGTACGACGCGAAGGACCTCGCGGCGACGCACCCCGAAGTGCTCGCCGAGCTGAAGGAGGCGCTGCGACGCTCGGTGCTGCGCCACTCGCGCGTGCTGCCCGTGGGCGACTACTTCCTCACGCGCCCGCCGACGTACCACGAGGAGCACTGGTGATGGCCGGCACTCCGCCCGTCCAGCCGCCGCACGCGTACGTGGTCGAGTATCGACCGCTCGATCGCTGCTTCCCGCCCGCGTGCAAGATCCGAACGCGCGACGTCGACGGCTACGCCGACAAGATCCAGGAGGACGGCGATCCGGGCGGCTACGTCGAGCACGGCGGCGGCGTGCAGTCGGAGGTGTTCTTCGAGCGCGGCGTCCTGCTCCGCTCGCAGGAGACGTTCGAGTTCGATCTCCCTGCGGCCGAGCACGCGTCGGAGCTCGATCTCTACTTCGCCGCGGAGCACGCCGACGAGAGCTACGAGGCGCTCGTCACGATCAGCGCGCTCGCGGGCGCCTCGCCTCCGAGCACGCTCGAGACGACCGTCGTGCAGGGCCGCACCGGCACGTACCGCAGCCCGAAGAAGGCCGCTGGCGGTCGCTTCGAGCGCTACGGCACGCACCTCCGGCTCGTGCTTCCCTCGCGCGCGCTGCGCGGTCTTCGCATCTCGATCGCCAACAAGGGAGCGCGCAAGCTCGCGATCGGCTCGCCGCTCGTCATGCGGCGGGTCGAGGGTCGCGCCGCGAAACAAGGCGTGTTCGCGCTGTTCGACGCGGTGCCGTTCCACATGATGGACGCGATGCTCTCGCGCGGCACCGGCGACGCGCGCGCAGACTGGGTACGCAAGGCGGTCGCCGAGCGCGGCTATTACTTCCCCGACGGCCAGTCGATGGGCCAGGGCACGGCGCACTTCATCGTGCGCTTCTTCACCGGCTCGTACTTCGCCCAAGAGGGCTGGCAGACGATGTACGGCAAGGGCTTCGACGAGACCCTCCCGCCCGTGCTGCCCGGCCCCGTCGCACGCGCGGCCGACGCGGGCTACGTCACGCATTTCAGCGGCAACAACTTCACGTTGCTGCCGGCGTTCGGTCATCCCGGCTTCGACACGGGCTACCACTCGGAGCTCGCCGACCACCCGCTCGGCATGCTGCGCGACACCGAGCGGTGGATCTCCGAGCACCCCGACGACGACTCGGTGTTCGTGTGGTGGAACTCCGCGACGCATGCGCCCTGGCCGCCGGGACGAGGCGGACCGCCGCCGCCGCCGATCGCGCTCGGTCCCGACGAGCTCTGGAAGGACCCGATCCCGAAGATCTGGAAGAACCTGCTCGAAGGGCTCGACGGCCTCGAAGACAGCTACGCCGCCATCCGCAAGGCATCGCCGAAGGCGTCACGCATCGTGTGGCTCGGCGCGGATCACTCGCGCGGCATCTCGAAGAAGATGGAGCAGCTCGCGTATCGCGTCCCCACGACGATCACGACGGGTCTCAGCCACACGTGCGGAGGAACGTCGGAGGAGTCGAACGTGCCGTTCGCGATCCTCTTCGACGGACCGGCGCGCGAAGGCCGTCCGCCGCGCGTGGTGCACGGACGCACGTCGACGTTCATCCCGTGGCGCGCGTTCGAATCGGTCTTCGGCATCGAGCTCGGCTTCCCCCGCACGAGCACCTTCCAGTCGCCCGCGTTCCCGCCCGCCGATGGGCGCCCGATCTGGGACGACAAGGTGATGGTCTCGATCGGCTACACCAGCACGGTGCGCGCGAGCCGCGGCGAGCTGAGCTACGTGTCGTTCACGCCGAAGCTGAGTCAGACCGCGGTGTGGGGCCTCCGTCCGAACATGCAGCTCGTGCTCGCGGGCGGGCCGACGCGCTCCGAGGGCATCCTCGAGGAGCAGCTGTTCCACGACGACGGCGATCCGTACGAGCTGAACGACGTGGCCGGCAAGGAGCTCGAGACCACGCTGCGCTTCCGGCGCGACGTCACGGACTGGATGGGCGCGCACTACGACGAGCACCATCATCCGCGTCATCGCAACAAGCTGGTGTTCTCGGCGCCTACCGATCTCGACGTGTTCGCGCCGCGCCCGTTCACCGCGATCGGCGACGACGTGCCGATCGCGAGCGCCGACGGACGGCTCGCGCACGTCCACGCGAAGGAGCTCGTCATCCTCGAGGGCGCCGAGCCCGTCGGCATCATCGAGCTCCAGGGCGTGAAGGGCCCGCTCGTCCTCAAGTGCTCGTCGAACGGGCTGCCGCTCGACGTGCTCACGCCGGATCGACCGCGCTTCAACCTGAACGTCGCGCGCCTCAACTGTCCGCTTCGTGAAGGCGCGCACGACATCGCGGGTCCCGGCGAGGTGCTCTTTTCGTACGAGCCCGCGAGCGCGCAGCCGGAGGCACCGGGCGCAGCGCCTCGCCGTCCTGCGACGCCCGGCGGAGGCGGAGGCCCGAGCGACGAGCTGCTCGCCGGCATGAAGCGCTGGGGCTACGTGCGCGACATCGACGACAAGAAGAAGTGAGCCGCTCGCGAGGCGATCAGGCGCGGGCGCCAGGCTTCTCGGCGACGATCTGGCTCGCCCAGCCGAGGCCGCGCGCGAGCGGGAGCTTCGTCCACACGCGATCGAGCGCGATGAGCGACTTCGAGATCGCGTTCTTCTCCATGCGCGCGAGCAGCGGCACGAGGTCCGTGTTCCCGATGAGCATGTAGCCGAGATACGCGAACGGATCGTACTCGCGCATCGTGAGGCCGGCATCGCGGAGGAGCGCGCCCATCTCGCGCTTCGTGAATCCGTCCTCTTCCTCGGCGTCGGGGATCGGGTGCAGGTGGTAGAACGCGCGGCGGAACGCGCGATTGAACGGATGATCGTTGCGCGGCTCGGACGCGACGAGCGCGGCGCCCGGCGCCATGACGCGCGCGATCTCGCGGACCACGCCGGCGACGCGCTTGCGCACGTGATGGAGGCCGCCCTGGATGAGGACGAGGTCGATCGCGCCGTCCTCGAACGGGAGGCTCTCGGCGGAGGCGCAGACGGGGACGACGTCCGGCACGATCTCGTTCTTGCTGAGCGCGAGGAGCGCGTGGTTGATGTCGATCGCGACGATCGGCTTCGGGAGGCTGTGCGCGCGACGGCTCACCTCGGCGCCGCCGGCCATGAGCTCGATCACGCGGCCGTAACGGCGCTGCGGGATGCGACGGAGCAGATCGTCGACCCAGTAGTCGTAGTACTGCATGTTCGCCGGCGCTGCGTGGCGCGCGGCGTGATAGCCGGACGTGTCTTCCTTCGCGGCGTGGACCTCGGCCTCGCGGCGCGTGTCCTCGTCGAGGAGGACGGGGATGCCGTTCTGCACGCCGTAACGGACGCTGCACTTGGTGCACTTCACGCCGCTCGCGCTCTCGAGATCGGCGACCGCCTCGAGGGCGCCACGACACGCCGGGCAACGGACCCAGTCAGGCAACGCGTACTTCGTCATTCGGCGGCGGACCTTAGCCTGAAGGGCGTGATGGGTCGAGGAGGGGTCGAAAGCCCCGTTTTGCGCGCTTTTTGGAGATCGAAGGTCTCCCCTCGCGCGCTGCGATCGATGGGGTGTGCATGGGGTCCGGGCAACCGGCAGGAATCGCGGCGATTTTTTTTTGCGAACGCGCCCCCTTCGCGCGGGCCGCGCCGGGGGAACGCCTACTGTGCCCACGAGGCAATGACGTCGAAGACGGTGGGCGCGAGGAAGACCGTCGCTCCGTCCGTCTGCCAGGCCTGCGAGGTCGGTCTCGCGCCCGGATCGACGCTCGCGCCGACGCCTTGCGCGATCGCTTCGCCCGGACGCCGATCCCCGAAGTGATACGCGTGGATGTCGTAGTGAAGGTAGTGCTGCACGCGATCGGACTCCGCGCCGAGCCACGCGACGCGCGTCTTCCGCATCACTTGCAGGTCGCCTGACCACGTCGGCGTCCGGGTCGAATAGTTCACGTCGAGCTTTCCCGTCTGGACGAGCAGGCCGCGCGGCGCGACGAGAGCGTGGAGATCCGATTGGTCCAGGTACTCGCGGATGTCCGAAGAGTGCCATTGCCAGCAGTTGTGGCCTCCCATCGCGAGGAGCACGTCCATGTCGGGCGCATAGCCGGCCGGGATCGCGATCGCAAAGCGCGTGTCGAGGGCGGCGACGAGCGTCGTCTCTTCGCCTCCCATCGATAGACCCGTGACGATCGCGTGCGAGCTGTCGATGTCGGACCTCGCGAAGAGCCAATCCGTCGCGCGCAGCACGTCCCAGACGCGCTCACCGTCTTCCTCCCAGTCGGAGGTCGAGAACCCATCGCCGAGGATCGGCGGGTGAACGCCGCTCTCTCCGTCGATCGGCTCGTCCGGGTGATGCTTGATGTCGATCGACAGGACGGCGAAGCCGCGCCGCGCGAACGCATCGCCGTAATAGAAATGCGTGTCCGTCGTCATCACGCTGTCCGCCGTGCCGCCGTGTCCGTTGACGGCGACGACGACGCGGTGCCCCTCGGGCGGCGGCGGCGACGTCGGGAGAGAGAGCCATCCGTGGATCACCCGTGGCGCAGCGATCGCCGCGCCGTCGAACGGGTTCGACATGAGGCACGAGAGCGTCAGCTCCGTCCGTACGTAGCTCTGTGGATGGGCGTTCGGATCGTCGTCTCGCTCCGGAAAGAGCGCTCCGCCGAGCGGCGAAAGCGGTCCTCCGAGCGTGACGGTGCACGGCGATCGGGGCGCCGGATGGCCGTCCATCATCAGGTTCTCGATGCGCCGGCGCGTCGTGCTCTGCCACGTCGACCGGTCTTTGCGCGCGCCGAGACCGTAGGTCATCAGCGCAGCGCGCGTCCCGTCGAGCGACATCGTCGCGCCGCTGTCGTTCGTGAGCGTTCCGCGGAGGCTGCGTCCGCTCGCTCTCGCCTCGATCCGCGCGATCGTGCCGCCCGCGCCATGCCCGGCCAACGTGAGCGTCACGCCGTCGAACGCCGCGTCGTAGAGGTCCTCCTCGAGCTCCTCGCCCGTCGGATCGAGCTGCGCTCCGGCGTAGATCTTGAAGCGCGCTGCCCACACTCCTGGCCCATCGCGGCTGACCCAGAGACGCCCGTGCCGCGCGTCGCCGAGGACCACGTCCCACGAGAGCGCGTCTGCCGAGAGCGGAAACGCCTCGGCGTTCCAGCCGCTGACGTGATGGTCGAACGCGACGAGCGCAGGCGGTTCGTCGCCCGACGACGTCGTCGCATACCGGCCGGCCGCCGTCCCGTCGGCGACGCGAAGGCGATACCACCTCCACTGATCGCCCGCGCGATGTCGGAACGTGAGCCAGGAGCTCGCGACGTCCACGGCGTCGACTGCCGTGGTCGTGCCGCCGTCGTCCGTGAGCGTTCCGGCCCACGCTCCGGCGTCGGTGCGCCCCAACGCGAGCGTCGAGCGCACGCCGGACTTCCGGGTCCAGTTGACGGCGTCGCCGACGGTCGACGCATCGCGCTCGAGATACCAGGTCTGCAGAGGAGCGATCGGCGGCGCAGGCGGCACGCCGCTCTCGGCATCGAAGCCGCCGTCGACCGCGATTCCCGGCCGGAGGACCACGCGGTCGTGGTCGTCACCACACGCGAGAGCACAGGTCGTCGCCAGAGCGAGCGCCGTCGCTCGACGCAGATGCGGGACGGGACGCGACGGCATGGGCTCGCGTTCACGGCTCTCTGCAGTAGCCCGGCTTCGCCACCCCTCGATCCTAGCGCCTTCGCGCGGTCGCGATAGCCGCTGCTACGATGCACGCATGGGTGCGAGTGGGAGGGCGACGGTCATCTGCGCGCTCGTGGCGGCTCTGCTCGGAGCATGCCTCGACAGCGATCCGTCGCATTCGGCCGACATCGTCGCGAGCGCCGACGCCGGTGGGAAACACACCGCGGCTTCTCCCACGACGCACGCGCCGCAGATCGTCATCACGCAGGAGCATTTCCGGCTCACGATCGACGGGAGTCGCGGCGGTGAGATCACCGATCTCCAGCTGTTCGACGGCTCCGCGTGGAACCACGTGCTCGGCGACGGCAGCCATACGTTCCCGGCCGCGACGCTGCGCTCGGAGGATACGGACTTCGCGCTCGCTCGCGCCAACGGCGCACGCCTCG
>JAQBQJ010000259.1 GCA_028287065.1 Labilithrix sp.
GAATGCATGTAGCCTCGATGCTCGTGCTCGAACGCGGGCCCTACCTGCTCTCGGTCTTCTTTTTCGTCGTCGTCTCCCTGTCGTTCACGACGGAGGCCGCGGCCGACGGATCGTCCGCGTCACCCGCGGCGCCGGCTTCGAGCAAGCGCGCATGCATCGACGCGTCCGAGCGAGCGCAGAGGGCACGGAAGACAGGCGAGCTCCGCGCCGCGGCGGATGCCCTGCTGGTGTGCAGCGCCCCCGCCTGTCCCACGATGATTCGCGAAGACTGTAGCTCGTGGATGAGCGACGTTCGGGCGGCGATGCCGACCGTCGTGTTCGGCGCGCGCGACGCCGAAGGACATGACGTCGTCGACGTACGCGTCTTCGTCGACGGCGAGCGGACCGCGGAGACGCTCGACGGCAAGCCGGTCACCCTGGATCCGGGCCCGCATGCCTTCCGCTTCGAGCGAAACGGCGTGCGCACGACGACGGAGCAGGCTGTCATTCGTGAGGGGGAAAAGAACCGCGCCATCACGGTCACGTTCCGGCCGGCCGCGCGCTCCGAGCCGGTCGCCGTTGCCGCTTCGAGCGCTTCGAGCAACGGAGGTCGCATTCCGACGGCCACCTGGACCTTCGGGGCGGTGTCGGTGCTGGCGTTCGGCGGCGCGCTTGCCGTGGATCTCTCCGCGTTCGGGGACGCGACGTGCAAGCCGCATTGCAGTGACGCGCAGGTCTCGTCGATCAAGACGAAGACCTATGCGGCGGGCGCACTCGCCGGCGTGGGCGTCCTCTCGCTGGCGCTCGCCGCGTACGTCTTCTTCACCCGGCCGACCTCCTCCTCCGCGGCACTCTCCGTGCTGCCGGGGCTCGAGCTGAGGGCCTCCGCGCATGGCGGAGGCGCGGAGCTTCGCGGCGCCTTCTGACTGCTATTCTCGGATCGAGGCTCACGATGTCCCACAAGCACGACGACGATGCTTCGACGGCCGCGGCGACCGCACGTCCCGACCGGCCCTGGGTGCTCGCGACGTGGCCGGAGGGAAGTGTTCATTGCGACCTGCCGGAGAGCGGATCGCTGCTCATCGGGCGAAGCGACGACTGCGATCTCGTCGTGCCGCACCGGTCGGTGTCCCGCCACCACGCACGCTTGATCGTCGGGCCGCCGCTGCGGCTCGAGGATCTCGGTAGCGCGAACGGCAGCAAAGTGGGGGGCCGCGCTTTGTCCCGCGGCGTGCCCGTCTCGGTAGAAGACGGGCTCGTCATCGAGATCGGTGACGTGGCTCTCTTGCTCCGAGCAGCGCCCGCCGTATCGGGTGCCGCCCGCCCGCCGGATTCGCCGAGCCTCCCCGGCGATCTGGCGAAGGTCGAACGCGCCCACATCATCGATGTTCTCCAGCGCTGCGGCGGCAATCAGACGCGCGCGGCGACGCTCCTCGGCATCTCCCGGCGCACGCTGGTCAATCGCCTCGACGAGTACGGCGTCCCGCGCCCGCTCAAGGAGCCGCGTTGAGGCTTGCGCGCCTACGGATCGGTCTGGCGTGCATCGCCCTGGCCGTCGGCGCAGCCGTGTCGTGCGTGGACTTCGGCTCGCTCCAGGTCTCGGAGAACGTCGCGGAGGGCGGGAGCCCGAGCGTCGACGCAGAGAGCGGCGTCGACGGGACTTCGGTCGCCGACGCTGGCGCGGACGCATCGTGGTGCGCAACGCAACCGCCGCACTGGTTCTGCGCAGACTTCGACGAGGTCGGTGGCCCCGAGGTGGGCTGGACGAAGAGCAACGTCGGCGGGGGTGGCGTCCCGATCGCGCACGACCTGAGTGTCTCCGTTTCGGCTCCCGCTTCCGCGAGAAGCGCCGTGACGAATGGCTCGGCGAAGGGGGGCTCGTATGCCGTGCTCATCAAGTCGGTGAGCCCTCACCCAGCATCGATGACCGTCGGCTTCGACATCCTCACGTCGGCGCCGACGGGCGAAGCGTACGACGGGGGAGCGACGCTGTTCGCCATCCAGGACCTCGCGACCGTCGACGGCGCGATGACCTACGGAGTGACTCTCGATGTGCCCGGCGGAGCTCCCGGCTTGAACGTGAATACGTCCTACCTGGGGGACGGCGGCTTCGCCGAGTTCTTCGCGAGCGTCCAGGCCCTCGCTACCGACTGGACGCGCGTGGTCGTGGCGCTCGACTTCGGACCGCCAGAGCGCGTCCGCGTCAGCTTCAACGGCGCCGTACAGCTGGACCACGTCATCGACGGCAGCCGGGCTACTCCGAATATCGAATTGAGGGTGTCGCTCGGCGTCGTCGCCAAGAGCGGCGGACCACTCCACGCGAACTACGACAACGTGACGATCGACGTGGAGTGAGATGTCCGAGGGTGATGATCCGGATCGGCTGAGACTTTCTCGTCGCCGTGATTTCGGTCCCGTAGCCGATCAACGCCCTGCGGCGTGATAGTGCGCGGCGATCCGATCGCCCGAGAGTGCCGTGTCGTAGACCGCGACCTCGTCGATCGATCCGTAGAAGAAATCGAAGGCCTTGGTCGACGAGGCTCCGACGACGAAAGGGATCGCGACCGGCGGGATGGCGACCATGTCCGCGGCCGTGGCCGCGAGGACGCCGTCGATGTAGATGCGCGACGTGTCGCCGTCGTACGTGGCCACGACATGGCTGTAGCGTCCGGCAACGAGCGCCGGGGCGACGGCCGCCGTGACGGTGTTGTTCGCCCACCGTTCGAGCTTCGTCGTGCCGTCGGCATCGATGAGGAGCCTGTAGCCGGTGATATCGGAGGAGCGTCGGCCGACGATGCGGTGGCCCTTCCCGTCGTTCAGGGGCTTCGGGGAAGCCCACGCCTCGAGTGTGAAAGGAGCGCGGCCCCGGAACTCGAAGGCCTGACCGAAGTCGATCAGGGAGGAGATACCGTCGAACGCAACGGCGGCGTTCGTGTCGCCGACGATCGCTCCTGGCACCCCGAGCTGCACCGGGCCCTCGTAGGTGCCGACGCTCCGGTGCAGCTCGTCGCCCGCGCCTTGCGCGACGACCGTTCCGCCGAGTCGCCAGTAGCCAATCGGCCCATCTTCGAGGACGGTCGCCGCGTAAGAGACGGTGGCGGCATCGTCCTTCGTCGGCGGCGCCCCGTCGGTCTTGGCTCCGTCGACGGGATCGCTTGCATCCACGTCGTCCTTCGCGCCCGACAAGCCGCCCAGGTCCGCGGTCAGACTGCACGCCGCGAGCACGCACGCGGTCGCTGACGCAATCGCTGCGAACGACGCGGCCCCCTTGCGCATGATCGCCAGCGTAGCAAGTCGCTCGACGGGCAGGGGAGAAGTCGCAAGCTCGCCGTAGGGCTGCGCGCGCGCGTCGCGGGAGGGCACGAAGCGAGCATGACGACGACGGCCCGATCTACGGCTTCCTGTTCTCGCGGGCCCGTGGAGCTCCACCTCGCGCGCGTGCTCGGTCTCGATCCGAAGGCGTCGACCTCGGCCTGTTTGTTACCTGTACGTCGCCGACGCGAACACGCTCTACGAGGAACGGCGCGAAGCGGACGTGGCGGGGAAGCTCGTTGCGCCGATCGCTGCGCCGTACGGGATGCGTGAATCGTTCGCCGCGCACGGAAGATGCTCTCTACGCCCTAGAGCGACAAACGCTTCGAATACGGGCGCGCTCGTCAATGGCGTAGAGCTCGCCGATCCACTTCATCGCGTCGTCGTGCATCGGATCGAGAACCACAAAGCAAGGTCACATCTGCCACCGCTTGTCTTTGCCGTCGAGCCGTGGCCAGCCGCGCGAGCGGGGTGTGATCGACGTACTCATCGATCGCGACCTTCACGGCGAAGTCCAGCGAGTGACGACCGCCCGGCGTCGCGCGCGTCCGGACCCGGCGCGGTCTCGAGCACGCTCCGCAGCGGCACCTGTACTTGTGCTGCTTCTTGCCACGCGTCGATTGCTCATCGCGCGTGGCCGTCGGAGTCTGTTCCTCGCTGCCGTTTGATTGCGCGCGGCGCGAGAGCTCCTCGACGAGCGCGAGCGTCTGCTGGAGCTCCGCCTCGCTCCCTCGAGCCTCGCGAGCTCGTCGCACTTCGCGCGAAGCACGCGAAGGAGCTGTCGATCTGAACCTGCTGCGCGAGCGCGACGCGATGAAGCTCGTCAACGGGACCTCTGGCTGCCTGTTCTGCAGCTGACTTCGCGCGAGCTGCGTGATGGTCGGGATCGCGCGGAGCCGCGATCGAGATCACGGAAGCCGCCGAGCTCCGCTCGCGTCGGCGATCGGCTCGGAGCCGGTGATCACCTCTTTGGCCGGTTTTGCGTGGCCCCACCTTCTCGCGGTCCGCACGCCGATCCCGGCCGCGCGGAGACAGCGCGCTCGACGTCTCGCGCCGCACGCCCCTCTCCGCCTCGCTGCGCCGCAGCGCCGCCCGGTCAACGTCCTGCCCGCAGCCCCTTTGGCCGGTTTTCAGGTGATCATCATTGGCCGCTTTTGGGCGATCCCCGAGGCGTGTTTCGCGCGTTACTTCCCCATCCGCCGCACCTCGTTCGGGTCGAGGGGACCGCCGCGTGTCTTCTTCCACCACCCCACGCCGAGGAGCCACGTGCACGGTTTCGCTTCTGGCCACGGTGCGTCCGCGTAGATCGAGAAGACCGGGCGCCTGAAGCGGGTGAACCGCGGCGCCGAGGAGAGCTGGTCGACGTTCTCGTCGCCGAACATCGCGGTGCCGTGGCGTGCGAGGTTGCGGAAGACGTAGACGAGCGCGTTGCGCACTTCGCTCGGTGAGCCGAGCTCGCGCGAGTGGAAGCGATCGCCCCACACCTTGCCGCGCCGGCCGAGAAGCTTGTTCAGCCGCTTCGCGAACGAGATGACGAGGCCGCTCACGCCGCTGCGCAGCGCTTCCGGCGCGTCCATCATGCCGGTCTCGCGAATGCCGGTCGCCTCGACGATGAAGTGGAGGTGGTCGTCCTGGATGGTGAACTCGACGACCTGGAAGCCCCTGGCGTACCGGCGGTCGCGCTGGCGACGAAGGACGTCGCGGAGCATGTCGTTGACGCGCTGTTTCCGGAGTGACGGAAGCCCACGAAGCGCGCGCAGCGTGACGAGCACCGGCTTCGACCCATGATGACGCGGGCGCGACCGATGCGGCACCGACGGCCGCGTCCCCGGCGCGCGCTTCCGCCCAGCGCCGGCGCGCTTGCCGCCGCGCCCGCGGCGCTTCAGCGGAAAGCGAGCGACCTCGAGGATCTCGAGCTGGGTGCCGGGCGCGATGCGCCGGCGGTTCTTCGATTCGTGATGCGTCGCCGCCACTCGCGCCCCTCCCCAAAATGTATGATTGAGCGACAGTATAACTCTCCGCGACGGCCTCACAAGGGCGGCGCGACGAATTTGGCTATTTTTGCTCGGACGCGAGAAGGCGTCGCTCGCTCGCTCGCTCGCTCGCTCGCGCCGCACGCCCTCGCGCTCGTTGCGCGCGCCCTCGCTCGGAGCGTGTAGGGCATTCGCCGCGACCGCCACCGCGACCGCGACCCCGACCCCATGCCCCACGGCGGATCGCGGTGGACGAGGACGATGGAGGCGCCTTCGCGCCCCGTTCAGGCAGTTGCGAGAGCGGGAACGGAGAAAAGCTCCGATAGAGCTTCAAGAGGTGGCGACCGAGGCAGACGATCGCCGACTCGTCGCAAACTTTCGAGCGACCGCGTAGCGAGAAGCGACGCAAGCGTCGTGCTTCCTCGATCTGGCCGAAGGG
>JAQBQJ010000202.1 GCA_028287065.1 Labilithrix sp.
TCGCGCCTCGACCGTTACCTCTCGGTGACGCAGTTCGGCATCACGCTGGCCAGCCTCGGGCTCGGCTGGATCGGCGAGCCCGCCGTCGAGGTCCAGGTCGATCGGCTCGCCGTGTTCGTCACGGGTCACGAGCCCGGCAAGGTCCTGCACTACGTCGTCGTCGCGCTCTCGTTCGCGATCCTCACCTTCGGCCACGTGCTCTTCGGCGAGCTCGTGCCGAAGCTCATCGCGATCCAGCGATCGGAGGAGCTCGCGCTCGGCTCCGCGCGCCTCCTGCACATCATCTACATCGCGTTCCAGCCGCTCTTGTGGACGCTCGAACGCGCCACGAAGCTGATCCTCCGCAGCATGGGCATGAGCTCGGATGCCGCAAGCGAAGGCTCGCTCTCCGAGGACGAGCTGATCGGCATCCTCGCGGCCAGCGCCGCGCGCAGCCCCGGCGGGAAGAGCCGCGCCGATCTGTTCGAGCGCGTCGCCCGCTTCGCGAACCGGACCGCGCGCCACGCCATGGTGCCGCGCGTCGACGTGTTCATGCTTCCGATGAGCACGACCGGTGAAGAGGCGATCAAGCAGCTCCGCGCGCACCAGTACTCGCGCGTCGTCCTCACCAAGGAGAAGAGCGTCGACGAGGTCGCGGGGTATCTCTACGCGAAGGACTTCCTGCTCGACCCCGAGAACGCGAAGCTGCCGTCGCTCGAGAGCGTCAAGCGCGAGCTGCTCTTCGTGCCGGAGACGCAGAGCCTGCTCGACGTGCTCCGCGACATGCAGAAGTCGCAGATCCCGATCGCGGTCGTCGTCGACGAGTACGGCGGGACGAGCGGCATCGTCACGATGGAGGACCTCCTCGAGGAGATCGTCGGCGAGATCCGCGACGAGCTCGACGAGGAGGCCGCGCGCGTCGTGAAGGTCCATAACGAGAGCAACGCGTGGGACGTCGACGCCCGCGCGACGATGGAGGAGCTGCGTCACCTCGGCATCCACATCGAGGACGAGCACGCGGCCGAGACGGTCGGCGTCGTCGTCCTCAATCACCTCGGACGCATTCCGCGCATCGGCGACAAGGTGGAGCTCGGACCCGACGGAACCGCCGAGATCACGAGCGTGAGCCGTCGCCGCATCATTCGCGTGCGCATCCGGCTGCAGGGCGCGCCACAGTCGAAGCCGTGAGAACGAGCGTCAGGCTGCTGCGCATCGTCGCCGTGCTCGTCACGGTCCTCTCCGTCGTGCTCGTCACGCGGCTGAAGCTCTCGACCGATCTCACCGAGCTGTTTCCGAAGACCGTCGAGGCCGAGACGCTCGCGCGCGTCACGCACGTGTTCGGCGGCGGCGACGTCGCGCCCGTGCTCGTGCGCGGCGACGACCCCGGCGAGGTCGAGCGCGCCGCGCACGAAGCGGCGACCGCGCTCCGTGCATGTGGCTCGATCGCGCAGGTCGTCGAGGAGATGCCCGCGCCCGCGGCGAAGCCCGGAGAACCGCCGGATCCCACGGCCGCGTGGCGCTTCGCAGGCCCCTCGGCACGCGACGAGCTCGCGCGCGCCGTGACCCCCGAAGGAATGCGGAGGCGCCTCCGCGACACGCGCGCGCTGCTGCTCGCCCCGGGCGCCGGCGAGGTCGCCGATACGCTCGCGCGCGATCCGCTGCGCCTCACGATGATCCCGTGGGAGGGTCGCGTCGAGATCGCGGCCGGTGCGCGAGCGAACGGCGGCGGCGCGTTCGTCGCGAAGGAAGGTCGCGCGCGGCTGCTGATCGTCGAGCCGCGCGGACGTGCCTTCGACTCCGGCGCAGCGGCGCGCTTCACTTCCGAGGCCGAGGGCGCGATCGACGGCGTGCGCCGTGCACACCCGAACGTGGTCCTCTCGCTGACCGGCGGTCACGTCATCGCGAAGCAGACGGAAGCGATGATGAAGGGCGACCTCCAGAAGAGCGGCGTGCTCTCGGGCGTGCTCGCGTCGATCGTGTTCGTGCTCACGTTCCGCAGGCCGCGCGCGCTCGTTGCAGTGCTCCCGCCGCTCGCCGCGGGCACGCTGTGGACGACCGCGCTCGCGACGCTGTTCTATCCGCGCCTGTCCGCGATCGCGACCGCGTTCGCGGCCGTCGTCGTGGGCGTCGGCGTCGACACCGGCGTTCATGTCTATGGCCGCTTGCTCGAGGCACGGCGCGCCGGCCATTCGCCGGGCGAGGCCGCGGAGATCGCGCGACGCGAGACTTGGAAGCCCACGCTCGGGGCGGCGATCGCCGCGGGCGGCGCGTTCGGATGCCTCGTGCTCAGCGACGTGGCGGGCATGCGTCAGCTCGGGGTGCTCTGCGCATTCGGCGAGGTGCTGACCGCGGTCGCGATCCTGCTCGTGGTGCCCGAGGTCGGCGCATGGCTCGAGCGAGGACCGCCTCCGCGCGAGCTGCGGCTTCCGCTCGTCGCTGCGCTGACCGGCACGCGGCCTCGTGCGCTGTTCGCGCTCGCGCTCGCGGCCTTCGCGATCGCCCTCGCGCTCGCGTTCGGTGCGCCCACGATCGATCACGGCGTCGTCGCGCTCGACGCGCGCGTACTGCCGGCGGCGGGCGTGTACGACGAGATCTACGCGACGTTCGGCGGCACCCGCGGCCAGCTCCTCGTGGTCTCCGCCGATCCCGACGAAGCGCGCGCGCGTGCGCGGTCGGACGCCGTCGCCGAGGTCGCGGAGAAGCTCGCGGCCGACGGCGCCATCGAGGGGTTCGATGCGCTCGGCACGATCGCGCCTTCGATCGCCGCGCAGCGCGCGCGTCTCGACGTGCGAAATGCCCTGAATTTGCCTGAAAAACGTGCGCTTCTCGCGAAGACGCTCGCCGACGAAGGGTTCAGCGCGGACGCATTCGAGCCGGCGCTCGAGGCGTTCGCGCATCCGACCGAGGTCGTGAACGACGTCTCTGCAGGCGACGATCCCGCGCTCGCATGGGTGAAGCGCCGCCACCTCGGCAAGGACGAGCGAGGCACGCTCGCGGTCACGTTCGTGCGCCTCTCGAAGGATCCTGCAAAGGCGGAGCAGGCGCGCGCGTGGCTCCGCGCGGCCGATCCCGAGGCGGTGCAGACGGGCTTCGCCGATCTCGAGGTGTCGCTGAAGGACACGCTCTCGCGCGATCTCCCGCGCGTGCTCGTCGCGGCGTTCGCGATGGTCGTGATCGTGCTCGGCATCTCGCTGCGGCGTGTCAGCGCGATCGCGCTCGCGGTGCTGGTGCTCGTCGTCGAGATCGCGATCGTCCTCTTGCTCTCGCGCGTGCTCGGCGTGCGATGGCACGTGTACGACGCGCTCGTGCTGCCGGTCCTGCTCGGCATCACGCTCGACGAAGCGCTGTTCCTGCTCGAGGCGACGAAGCGCAAGGCCTCGGTGGACGATGCGCTGGCCGAGCAGGCACCGCTCGCCGTGACCACCGCGCTCACGACCGCCGCGGGCTTCGGCGCGCTCATCGTGTGCCGCTTCGGCGGCCTGGTCGACGTCGGGAAGGTCGGCGCGCTCGGCTCCGCCGCAGGCCTCGTGTGCGCGCTGCTGGTCATCCCCGCGGGCTTCCGTGTGTGGACGGCCCGCAAGCAAAGCCCGCGACGAGAGTGATTCAGGCCTTCTTCAGCGCGGTCGCCAGCTCCGCGTAGAGGTGCACGTTCGCCTTCACGGTCTTCGTGTACACGCCGATGTGCATCGATTCGTTCGGGCCGTGCGCGCCCGTATCGGGATCGATGACGCCGTTCAGCACGAGCGGCAGCCGCGAGAAGCGCCTTCCGAAGAGCGCGACGAACGGGATCGAGCCGCCGAGACCGACGCGCAGCGGCGCACGCCCCCACGCCGCCTCGTACGCGCGATCGGCAGCATCGAACGCCGGCCCCTTCGCGACGTAGTCCCACGACGAGGCGGCGCCCGGAAGCGTCGTGATCGTCACGGTGAGGCCGCCCGGGACGTCGCGACGGAGCTCGGCGGCGACCGCCGCAAAGAGCTCCTCGGCCGTCTGGCCCGGGGCGATGCGCAGGCTCAGCTTCGCGGACGACGACTTGCGGATCGCGTTCTTCTCCGACCCGGGCGCGGGGAACGTCGTCGAGAGCACGGTCACGGCAGGCTCGCGCCATGCCCACGCCGCCGGCGTGAGCGCCCGATCGGGCAGCGGGTTCACGCCGTCGAGCAGACGCGCGCCGGAGCGGATCACGTCGGCCGTGAGCGGCACGCCGCGCGACGCCGCGAGCCACGCCGGATCGACGTCGCGTCGCGCGAGGCGGAGGCGGCCGTCCTCGTCGACGAGCCGCGCGAGCAGCGCGATCAGCGCCATCGCCGGATCCGGCGCCACATTTCCCCATAGCCCGGAGTGCACGTCGCTCTCGGCGCCCGCGATCGAGACCTCGACCTCGAGCAGGCCGCGCAGGCTCACCGTGAGACCGGGAATGTCGACACCGGGATTCTCGCAGTCGGTGAGCACCATCGCATCGGACTCGAACGCCTCGGGATACGCGTCCATGAAGCGCTCGAGGTTCGGGCTGCCGATCTCCTCTTCGCCCTCGAGCAGGATCTTCACGTTGCAGGGCAACGAGCCGGTCTCGTGCAGCCATGCCTCCATCGCGACGAAGTGACTGAGCCAGCCGCCCATGTCGTCCGCCGAGCCGCGGCCGTAGAGGCGATCGCCCTTGCGCACGAGCGCATGAGGCTCGGTGCTCCAGGCTTCGCCCTTCACGGGCTGCACGTCGAAGTGACCGTACACGAGCACGGTGGGGGCGCCCGGACCTGCGCCTGTCCACTCCGCGGCGACGCACGGATGCGCGTCGGGCAGCTCGAGCACGCGCGAGCGGGACATCCCGAGCGTCGTGAGATCGTCGCGAAGGACCTCGGCGAGCTGCGCCAGCCGGGGCTTCGCCTCGGGGTCACTGGAGATCGGGGCGAAGGCGAGATAGCGGCCCAGACGGGCAAACGATCCTTCGACGGACTGTTCGGCGGCAGAAGCGATGCGGGCGACGTCGACCATGATCCCGGGCTAGCACGGCTGGCGCGCGGACCGAACCAACGGCGGCTTTCGGCCCAGCTTGCGACCTACGGACCCTCCGAACTAGAAGAGGTACGTGAACGATGTCGACGCTGCGGCGGCGCTTCCTTCGGTGCTGCCGCCGGAGGGCGTCGTCGTCACACGCCTGTCCGAGATCGCGACGCGCGCGGCCGAGAGCCTGCGGCTCGACGTCGCCGGGGTGCGCGGTTGCGCCGATGCGTTGATCATCGCGCAGCTCGCCCGAGCCGGGGGACCACCCGTGGTCGCGGTCGCCGAGGACGTCGATGCCGCCCGCGCGCTCGCGAAGGACGTGACCTTCCTGCTAGGCCCTTCGTCCTCGTTGTCCTCCCCGGACGGCGGCGACGATCTGAGCGACAGCGATCAAGTGCTCGTGCTCACGACGTCCGAGTCTTCGCCGTACGCCGACGTGAACCCGGACCGTCGCTCGGCGCTGAGCCGGATGGCGACGCTCGGGCATCTGGCGCGCGAGCGTCCGTTCCGCGTGCTCGTGGTGCCGGCGACGGGGCTCGCTCGCAAGCTCGTGCCGCGCGACGTCGTCCGCGAGCACACGCATCGCGTGGTCGTCGATGCCGACCTCGACCGGGACGCGCTCGTGCGCGCGCTCACCGAATCCGGGTATTTGCGGGTCCCCGTCGTCGAGGACCCGGGTTCGTTCGCCGTGCGTGGGTCACTCCTCGACGTCTGGCCGCCGGGGCGTGACGAGCCCGCGCGCATCGAGCTCTACGGCGATGCCGTGCTCTCGATCAAACCGTTCGACGCGACGGCGCAGACCACTCGCGCGAGCGCGACGCTGAAGGAGATCTGGCTGCCGCCGGCCCGCGACACGATCCTCGCGAAGGAATACGTCGAGCGCGCCCGCATGCGCGTCGCGCAGCTCGCGGACATGATCGACTGGCCGACGACGAAGACGCGCGTCCTCGTCGACGACGTCGCGACCGGCCGCGCGTTCTTCGGCGCCGATGCGTACCTGCCGGCGTACTACGAGCACCTCGTACCGCTGACCGAGTACCTGCCCGGAGGCGCTCGGTTCGTGCTCACCGACGCGCCGGCGATCACGCGCGTCGTGCTCGACGAGCTCGGTCGCGCGACGCAGGACGCCGCCGCGAAGTCCGCGGAGCCGCAGTTCCTGCCGCAGACGTTCTTCCTCTCCGAAGACGAGATCGCGAACGACCTCGCAACGCATCGCGTGGTCGTCTTGCATGGTGCCGCCGTCGCCGGCGAGGGCACCGGGCTCGCCGCGTACGAGGTCACGCGCGAGTCCGTGCACGTCGCCGCGTCCGACAACGAGGACCTCACGCGCGCGGTCAAGACGGCCCGCTCCTCGAAGGGGCGGTCGAGCACGCTCGCGCCCGTCGCGAAGAGAATCGCCCATTTCAAGGACAGCGGCCTCCGCGTGTTCCTCACGGCGCGCGCGCAGACGCAGGCCGAGCGCCTCGCCGCGCTGCTCCGTCATCAGGACATCCGCTGTCGCGTGCGCGGAGCGTCGTTCGATCCCGCCTGGCTCCACGAGCGCAACGAGCGCGCCGGCCACGGCGAGGACGAGGACGACGCGCAGATCATCGTCGGTCCGCTCGGCCGCGGCGTCGTGCTGCCGGGCGAAGGCTTCGTGATCGTCACCGAGGAGGAGATCTTCGGCGGCCGCGCCCATCGCGTTCGAGAGCGGAAATCCAGGCGCGACAATGCACGCGCGTTCGTCGAGGACCTCCGGTCTCTCAGCGTCGGCGACTACGTCGTGCACGTCGATCACGGCATCGGCAAGTACATGGGCCTCGTCCACCGCGACGTCGGCGGGCTCACCGTCGACCTGCTCGTCGTCGAGTACGCGTCGGGCGACAAGCTCTACCTGCCCGTTTATCGCCTCAATCAAATCCAGAAGTTCGCCGGGGCAGAGGGCGGCGAGCCGAAGATCGATCGTCTCGGCGGCGCGACGTTCGCGAAGACGAAGTCGCGCGTCGAGAAGGCCGTCAAGCAGATGGCCGACGAGCTCCTGCGCCTCTACGCCGAACGCCAGGCGCAGCCCGGCGATGCCATCGAGCCCGCGACCGACGATTATCGCGCCTTCGAAGCGACGTTCCCGTTCGACGAGACCGACGATCAGGCGCGCGCGATCGAGGACGTGAACAAGGACCTCGAGACACCGCGTCCGATGGATCGCCTGGTCTGCGGCGACGTCGGGTTCGGCAAGACCGAGATCGCGATCCGCGCGGCGTTCCGCGTCGCGATGGCCGGCAAGCAGGTCGCGGTTCTCTGCCCCACGACGGTGCTCGCGCAGCAGCACTTCCGCACGTTCGAGGCGCGGATGGCCGATTACCCGATCACGATCCGCGCGCTCTCGCGCTTCCAGGGCAAGAAGGAGTCGGACGAGACGCTCGCGCGCCTCAAGGACGGCAAGGTCGACGTCGTCATCGGAACGCATCGCCTGCTCTCGAAGGACCTGCATTTCAAGCAGCTCGGGTTGCTCGTCGTCGACGAGGAGCAGCGCTTTGGCGTCACGCACAAGGAGCGAATCAAGGCGCTGCGCACGCAGGTCGACGTGCTCACGCTCTCGGCAACACCCATCCCCCGCACGCTGCAGATGGCGGTCAGTGGCCTCCGCGACCTGTCGCTCATAACGACACCGCCGGTCGATCGCCGTGCCGTACGCACGTTCGTCACGTCGTACGACGATCAGGTGCTGAAGGAGGCGATCGGTCGCGAGCTCTCGCGCGGCGGTCAGATCTTCTATGTCTACAACCGCATCGAGGGCATCTACGAGCGCGCGCAGCGGCTTCACCAGCTCTTCCCCGAGGCACGCATCGCCGTCGCGCACGGGCAGATGGCCGGCAAGGGAACCTCCGCCGCGGCGCAGGGTGGAGAGACGGTCCTCGAGAAGACGATGCTCGACTTCGTCGAGGGTCGGTACGACATCCTGTGCGCGACCGCGATCATCGAGAGCGGGCTCGACATCCCGCGCGCGAACACGATCATCATCGATCGCGCCGACCTCTTCGGTCTCGCGCAGCTCTACCAGCTGCGCGGTCGCGTCGGCCGCTCGAAGGAGCGCGCGTACTGCTACTTGATCGTGCCGCCGCCGAACAAGATGACGGAGGAGGCGCGCGCGCGCATCGAGGCCCTCGAGCGGCACACCGAGCTCGGCAGCGGCTTCAAGATCGCGAGCCTCGATCTCGAGCTGCGCGGCGCCGGCGACCTGCTCGGCGCCGAGCAGTCGGGCAACGTCGCGAGCGTCGGCCTCGACATGTTCTGCTCGATGCTCGACGAGGCGGTGCACGAGCTGCGCGGAGAGCCGATCGTCCACGAGGTCGATCCGGAGCTGTCGTTCGACGTCACCGCGCTCCTTCCCGAGGATTACGTGTCGGACGTGGGCGTGCGTCTGTCGCTCTACAAGCGGCTCGCGAGCGCGCTCGACGAGGCGCACGTCGGCGAGATCGCCGTCGAGATGGAGGACCGCTTCGGTCCTCCGCCGCCCGACGCGCGCTGTCTCGTGCGGCTCATGACGATGAAGTGCGAGCTCCGCAAGCTGCGCGTCCTCGGCTGCGAGGCGACGGCGAAGAGCGTGACGCTCCACCTGCGCGACGACACGCCGCTCGATCCGAAGAAGATCCTCGAGCTCG
>JAQBQJ010000008.1 GCA_028287065.1 Labilithrix sp.
AGGCGTCGGCGGCGCAGGCTTCGCGGCGACGGGCGGCGGCTGCGCAGCGGCAGCGGCCGCGGACAGATCCGGCGAAGACGGCGGCGCGGGCGATCCTTGCCGTGTCGAGCCGCCGAGCGGAACGGCGGGGAAGGGCTTCGCGGGGAACGCAGGCGGCGCGGGCACGGCGGGCGCCACGGCCGGCGGCGGAACAGCAGGCGGCGAAGGCGAAGGCGACCCCGGAGCTCCTGGAGGCGGAGCTCCCGGGAGCGGAGGCGCCGGCGGACCGAAGCCGATCATCGTCGCAGCTCGCTGCTTCACGGGCGCTGCGCGAGGCGTCACCACCGGAACGGGGATCGGAGCGGGAGCCGGAGGGGGAGGCGGCGGAACCGTGATCGGCGACGGGATGTTGCTCGGCATCTCGAACGACGGCCCGTCCGTCGCGAGGGTCCGACCGCCGCCGTCGTCGTCCCACGGATTCTCGTCCGCGTCCGACGGGAGGTTCGGCTGACTCGCCGGCTTGGAATTCGGTTCCTTGTCGTCGTTCACGGGCAGAGCTCGGATCCGCGTGCGCGGGGGGCGTGCGTTTCCAGCCTACCGCAATCCGAGCCGTCTTCGCAGTCTTCGGGCACTCTGCCGGGATACGTCGACCCGCTTCCCCGTCGACAAGCAGGCCACATAGCCGCCGGAATCCACCGACTCCAGGCGATCCACGTGGTCGAGGTTCACGATCGCCCGGCGATGGACGCGCTCGAACGGCCCGCCCGCCAGGCTCCCGAGCTTGCTCTCGAGGTCCTGGAGGGTGTCGTCGGTGAGGATCGATCGTGCGGCAGTATGGACCGTGACCAGCGCCCCATCGAAGGTGGCGTGGGTCACGTCCGCCGGGCTGACGAGCGCGGCGCCGTCGTGGGTCGCGATCGCGAGCTTGCTCGTCTTCGTGGCGACGAGCTCGCCGCCCTCGCGATCGCGGTCGCCTCGCGCAGGTGCACCATCGAGCGATTGACGCGCCCGGGTGAGCGCCTTCGCGAGACGGGCGTCGTCGACGGGCTTCAACAAGTAGTCGACCGCGCCGACGTCGAACGCCTGCACCGCGTGCTCCGGGTGCGCCGTGAGGAAGATCACGTACGGGCGATCCTCCGGCATCTGCATGACCGTCTCGAGGCCGCTGAGGCCGGGCATGTTGATGTCGAGGATCGCGACGTCGACGTCTTCCTCGCGGAGCTTCGCGAGCACCTGCTCGCCGCTCTCGCACTCGAAGCTCGCCTCGATCCCGGGCAGCTCGCCGAGCAACCGGAGCACGCGCTTCCTGGCCATGAGCTCGTCGTCGCAGACGAGGACGCGGAGCGGGATCGACATGACGAAAGAGTAGCCGACTACGCCGCGCCCTGCTTCGGGACGACGACCACGGCGTGCGTGCGATCCTCGCCCTCGGCGCCGATCGTGAACGAGCTGCCGTTCCCGAACGTGAGCGCGAGGCGCTTCCTCACGATCGCGAGGCCGTTGCCGCCGTCGCGCGGACCGGCGAACGCGCCGGGGTTCGAGAGCTCGATGCGCACGAGCGCGCGCACCACGGTGACGCGCAGGACGACCTCGCCTTTGTGTCGCGCGAGCGGCCCGTGCTTCATCGCGTTCTCGGCGAGCGGAAGGAGGACCATGGGAGGCACGTCCACCTCGGGGAGCGGATCGGGCACGTCGAGCCGGACGGTGAACGCCGACGGATCGCGGATCTGATGCATGGCGAAGAGCGCGGTCGCGAGCTCGATCTCCTTCGAGAGCGGCCACGTGGTCGCCTGGATGCCGGTCATCATCGTGCGCAGCATCGACGAGAGCTGCACGATCGCCTTCTCGGCGACGGCCCCGTCGGCGCGACACCACTCGGCGATGGCGTTGAGCGTGTTGAAGAGGAAATGCGGATCGAGGTGGCTGCGCAGCGCGAGGAGCTGCGCGTGCTCGGCCTCGCGCTCGAGCGCCTCGACGCGCGCGCGTTCGCGCGTGAGATGCTCCTCGAGCTCGATGTCGCGTGCGAGGCCCCAGCCTCCGACCCAGAAGAGCGCGACGCAGACGGCGAGGCTCGGCTTCGAGGTGAGGAACGTCTGCCCGGCGCCGACCATGTCGGGGAGCGCGCGTCCGATGCCGAGGACGAGCGTCGCTCCGACGAATGCGTAGAGGAGGACGCGAAGGGCCGCCGTTGCGTCGACGCGGCGATCCATCGGGAAGAGCGCGCGCCACAGCGAAGGGCCGACGAGCAAGAAGCTGCCGCACATCAAGAGAGCGAGCGGCACGGCGAGCGGATCGCGGCTGTAGGCGTCCTGGATGATCGTCAGCGGCACGACCACGAGCGCGATCGGGATCGCGCGACGCGGCGCGAGGAGACCGCGCACCGTCGATCGCAGGATGCTCTCCAGCGCAGGATCCGTTGGTTTTTGCGACACTTCGACGATCACGTGAGCCTTCGTCGCCGTTCCGCGAAACTCAGGCGGGCATGGCTTCGTAGAGAGTATCAGTGGCCAGCGGGAGGAATCGCACGATGACCGAACGAAGAGTGGCGCTCGTCCTCGGCCTCGCCGCCGTCCTTGCGGCGTGCACGAATGCAACCTCGAAGGCCAGGGCAAGCAGCTCTGCGTGAACTGTCACTCCGCGGGCGTCGACTACGTCCGCATCCCCTACCCGCTCCGCTGAGAAAAGCGCCTTCCGCGCTTTCGTGCTACGCCTCGCGCGTGCGTGGTGCCCGGACCGCTCTCGCTGTCGCTCTCACGAGCAGCATCGCCCCGATCGCCGTCACGACCGCGCACGATGCGCGCGCGTCCGAGGAGAAGGGACGCACGTCGTCGCTCTCGTGGCTGCGCATGCCGGGCAGCGATTCGTGCATCGCGACGCAGGCGCTCGCGCGCAGCGTCGAGGACCGCCTCGGTCGTCGCGTGTTCGTGTCCGCGGCCGAGGCCGACGTCTCGGTCGAGGGCCGGATCGAGAAGCGGGGCGCAGGCGGCGGGTGGCACGCGGTGATCACGATCCGCGACTCGAAGGGCGCGCTGCTCGGGACGCGCGAGCTCGATCGTCCCGATGCGGCGTGCTCGTCGATGAACGATCCGCTCGCGCTCGTGATCGCGGTGATGATCGATCCGGAGGCGAAGCTCTCGTCGTCGCCGCCGCCGCTTCCGCCTCCTGCTGCGCCTCCGCCTCCGCCTTCCGCTGCGGCTGCGCCTGCGGCTGCGCCTGCGATGGCGCCTGTCATGGCGCCTGCGCCTGCGGTCGCCATCGATCTGCCGAAGCCGCACACGAAGCAGCCGTGGCGTTTCCAGGGCGACGCGGTCGCGACGCTCTCCGCCGGGCTCGCGCCGGGGGTTGCGCCGGGCGGCACGATCGCCGGCGCACTCTTCCTCCCGAACGGGATCCCGCTCGGTCTCCGCGGCTATGCGTCTCTGTTCGTGCCGACGACCGCCGAACGAGAAGGCGCGAGCGCGTCGTTCGATCTCTTCTATGTCGGCGGCGCGGTGTGTCCCACGCTGCGGCGTCCTTCGTTCGTGGGAATGCTCTGCGTCGGTGGTCAGCTCGGCGTCGTTCGCAGCCATCCGGAGACGCAGGGCCGCGCGCAGGAGAAGACGCTCGGGTTGTGGAACGGCGTCAGCGAGGCGCGGATCAGCATTCCGCTGTTCGCTCCGGTCGCGCTCACGGGCGGCGTGTCCGCGGTGCTGCCGCTGCTGCGGCCTACGTTCGAGTACACGCGGCCCGACGGATCTTCGGCGAATCTGCACAAAGTGTCGTTCCTGGCGCTGGCTGCGGATGCGGGGATCGGCTTCTTTTTCCCCTGATCGGTTCATAATCGTGGGCGGGCAACCCCACCCATGTTCGTGGCCGCCGTCCTCTCGATGTTCTCGTTCGACCTGTCGGGCTTGCTCGACGGGCGGCTGCTGGCGTCGGTCGGTGCGCGCGAGGTCGCGAAGTCGCCCTTGGCGCGCGCGAAGGCCAACGCGGGTGACGCCGGCGGCGGCACACAGAACGCCCCGCAGGGTGTGCCCTCGCTCGCGGAGATCTTTCGGGAGCACGCGCCGTTCGTCTGGCGAGGTCTGCGACGTCTCGGCGTTCCGGAGGCCGACGTCGAGGACGTGTGTCAGGAGGTCTTCGTCGTCGTGCACCGCAAGCTCGGCGACTTCGAGGGTCGCTCGTCGTTGCGGACGTGGATCTATGGAATCGCGGCGCGTACCGCGTCGGACTATCGGCGGAGCGGACGCGTGCGGCGCGAGGTCGTGACCGACGCGCCGCCGGACGTGGCGCATGAAGCCGGCCAGCACGACGCGCTCGCGTTGAAGCAAGCGCGCGCGACGCTCGACCGTATCCTCGACGAGCTCGACGACGACAAGCGCTCGGTGTTCGTCCTCTACGAGATCGAGGAGCTCACGATGGCCGAGGTCGCCGACGCGCTCGGCTGTCCGCTGCAGACCGCGTACTCACGGCTGCATGCGGCGCGGAAGGTCGTCGAGGCCGGTGTGGCTCGCAACGCGAGGAGCGGAGCATGAGCGAGCAAGATCCGAAGCGCCTTCGCGAGGGCGGCGGCGGCGAAGGCGGTCGGGAGCTGCGCTCGCTGCTCGAGGCGGG
>JAQBQJ010000089.1 GCA_028287065.1 Labilithrix sp.
GCGGGGATCATCCATCGCGATCTGAAGCCCGCGAACGTCATGCTCATCGAGCGCGCGGGTCAAGGCGACTACGTGAAGGTGCTCGATTTCGGCGTCGCCAAGTCGTACACGCCCGATCAGCAGACGCAGCTCACGCATACCGGCATGCTCGTCGGCACCGTCGAGTACATGGCGCCGGAGCAGATCATGGGGCGCACGGTCGACGGGCGCACCGACATCTATTCGCTCGGCGTCGTGATGTACCGGATGTTCACGGGCAAGGCGCCGTTCCGCGACGGCGGCGTGCCTGCCTTGATCCACGCGCACCTCAACGTGTTCGCGAAGCCGATGACGGACGCCGCCCCGGAGATCCCGGGCGCGCTGGATCGCGTGGTGCTGCGCTGCCTCGCGAAGCAGCCGGAGCAGCGCTACGAGTCGATGGAGGAGGTGTCGCGCGCGCTCGTGTCCGCGATCGAGCCGGCGGATCTCGGCCTCGTGAGCCTCGAGTACGACGGCGGCGGCGGCGACGATCCCTACGACGCCGGCGACAAGACGGAGATCGGCAAGTCGGTGCGCGACTCGCGGCCCGAGCTCGCCGTGCGCGAGCCCGCCGAGATCTCGTTCGACGACGCGACGGTGAAGATGGACCGGCCCGACACGTCGAAGCTCTCCCTGCCGCGGCCGGCGCCTGCGGCGGGCGCGAGCGCGGGCGCGAACGCGGCTCTGCAAGACGATTCGTTCGATCGCACGGCGGTGATGCAGCGCGATTCGCGCGAGGAGTCGACGGCGAAGCGCGCGATCCCCGACGAGGTCACGCGCATCGAGAGCGCCGGCCCGCGCGAGTGCGCGATGTGCCGTACGTTGAACGCGCCGCATGCGCGTGCGTGCAGCGCGTGCGGAGTGTCGCTGGCGCGAGAAGACCAGGAAGCGGTGCGCGCCCGCGTGACGGCCCCGCGCACCGCGCATCTGTCCGCACCGCAGATCCCGCCGCCGGCGTCGGGCGCGTATCCGGCGCCGCCGCAGTTCGCGCAGTCGCCCGCGCAGGGCATGCCGGGGATGCATGGCATGCCGAACATGCAAGGCATGCCGGGCCCGCATTCACCGCCGCATGGAATCCAGGGCGGAAGCAGCTTGCAGGGCATGTCGTGGGGATCGATGCCACCGCACACGCATCCGCCGCAACCGCCGCAGAGCGCGTGGCAGCGGTTCTTGACGTGGACGGGCCTGAAGGCGCGCTGACGACGTCACGGCACGGCGTCTGCACGCCGGGCGGCGGAGGTTCGTCATGACCCAAAGCCCGTTTTTCCTTCTTTCGCGGAGCACGATCGCGTTCGTCGCGTCCGTCGCGTCCGTCGCGATGGCGCTGGCGCTCACGGCGAGCTGCGGCACGCCGACGTCGACGACGCAGATCTGGCGCGCGCCGGTCGCGGCGCCCGCGATCACACGCGTCCTCGTCTTCGGCACCGGCATGAGCGAGACGGGACGACGAGTGACGGAGGACCAGTTCGTCGACAGCCTGACGAAGCGCGGCATTGCCGCGAAGCAGTCGTATGAGCTCTTCCCGCAGCTCCCCGAAAAGGAGACGGCCCGCCAGATGGCGGCGTCCGCGGGGTTCGACGGCGCGCTCGTGGCGAAGCTCCGAAGTGTCCAGGAGACCAATGAGTACGTGCCGAGCATCGGCGGCCCATTCTTCTGGGACGCCTACTACGGGGACATGGGCACCGTCGTGACCGAGAAGAGGGTGAAGGTCGAGACGACGCTGTGGGACCTTCGCAAGGGCAACGGCACGCTCGTCTGGTCTGCCACGACGGAGACCGACAACCCGTCGTCCGGCGAAGACGCCGCGAAGAGCCTCACGAAGGAGCTCGTACCGAAGCTCGCGGACAGCGGGTTGCTCGCACCAGCGCGGAAGTGAGGCGCTTCACACCGGAGGAGGCGCGCCGCCGTCGTCCGGCGTGTCGCCTTGGTCGTCGACCGCCTGTTTCACGTTGCGCGCCTTCGCGATGATGTAGCCGATCGCCAGCACGCCCGCAGTGAGGAAGCCGATGCCGAGGCTGCGCTTGAAGCGGAGATCCGCGGCGTCGATCGACGACGGCGCTTCGCTCTCGCCGCCGCCCGACGCATAGGACGCGCCTTCGCCGCCGCCCATCTCGGAGCTTCCGCCTCGACCACCGCCGCCTCCGCCTCCGCCACCACCGCCACCGCCCACGCCGCCGACGTTCGCCTTCTCGCTCGCGGCCATCTTGCCGGACGCCTGCGAGCCGCCACCAGCACCACCGCCACCGCCACTGCCTCCACCGCCTCCACCGCTGCTACCGCCGCCGCCACCTTGGGCCGTCGCGCCGCCGCCGCCGCCCTGGTCGCCGATCGTGTCGCTGCTCTTCGTGGTGCTCTTCTTCACGCTCGTGCCGAGCATGCGCCACGCGCCGGCCGCGATGAACATGACGCCGATGATGAGAACGGCGTACTCGACCAGCGAGGCGCCGCGCGATCGGCGCAGGCCTGATCGCCGCGGGCTTCGCGGGCTTCGCGGCGTTCCGTAGATGGGCGTCGGGAGCATCGAGGGCCTCGCCTCGATCATACGAAAATCCGCGGACGATTGTCCTATCCTACGCCGCGTGCCGGAGGAGCTAGCCCGCGCCACGGGGGTGGCGAAGCAATACGGGGACTGCGTCGCGCTGCGCCCGTCCAGCGTCGCGTTCCACGCGGGCACGATCCACGCGGTTTGTGGGGAGAACGGCGCCGGGAAGAGCACCCTGCTCAAGACCGTCGCCGGAATGATCGTTCCGGACACCGGGCACGTCGAGGCCTTCGGCAGCCGGCTCGCGCCGCACACGCCCCGCGAGGCCATTCGCCGCGGGATCGGCATGGTCCTCCAGCATTTCGCGCTCATTCCCGTGTTCACTGCGCTCGAGAACATCGTGCTCGGCGCGGAGCCGGCGTCGGCGCTCGGCGTGATCGACACCGCGACGGCGCGCGCGAAGGCGCTGAAGGTCGGAAAGGAGCTCGGCGTCGACCTGCCGCTCGACACGACCGTCGAGGAGCTCGGGGTCGGCGATCGGCAGCGGCTCGAGATCGCGCGCGCGCTCTATCGCGATGCGAAGCTGCTCATCCTCGACGAGCCGACCGCGGTGCTGACGAAGGGCGAAGCGGCGGCGCTGTACGAGACGCTGCGGCGGCTTGCGGATGGCGGGACGGGAGTCGTGGTGGTCACGCACAAGATGGATGAGGTGCGGGAGCACGCGGATGTGGTGACCGTCATGCGACGGGGGGAAGTGCTGTTTACGAGAGGGATCGAGCGGGGAGATGCGGCGGACGTCGGGGCGCAGGTCGAGGAAGTTACTCGGGCGATCATGGGGGGGCGGCGGGAGGAGGAGAGGGAGACCAGAGGAACAGGTGATGGAAATGGAAATGGAAATGCCGGAGGAGGCGAGAAGGGTACCGGCGACGTCGTTTTGAGGCTCGAGCGCGTGTCCATTGGGCGCGCTCTCAGCGGCATTTCCATTCAGGTGACGGCTGGCGAGATTGTTGGCGTCGCCGGAGTTGCTGGGAACGGGCAAGAGGAGCTCGTGCACGTGATTGCGCGCGACGTCGAGCCCGACTTGGGGACCGTGACCGGAGCCGCTGTCGTGCTGCGCGAGGATCGGCAGACCGAGGGGCTCGTGCTCGATGCCGATCTGAGGGACAACCTCTTGCTCGGGGAGCTCGGGAGGTTTGCCGGCCCGGGTGGTCTGCTCGATCTGAACGCGCTCGAGAGCGAGGCCAGGGCGCGGCTTCAGCGGTCCGGCGCCGACGGCGACCTGGATCGGACCGCGCGGTCGTTGTCGGGTGGGAATCAGCAGAAGATCGTCGTCGCCCGCGCGCTCGCACGCCTCGGGGAGAAGCGCGCGCAGGTGCTCGTCGCGGCGCAGCCCACACGAGGCGTCGATCTGGGGGCGAGCGCCGATATTCATTCACGTTTGCGCGAGGCGGCGGCGCGGGGCGCCGGAGTGCTCGTTTTGTCGGCGGATCTGGATGAGTTGCGTGCACTGTGCAGCCGTATTCTCGTGCTCGCACGCGGGAAGATCGTCGCCGATCTGCCGCCCAGCACCTCGGACGAGGAGCTCGGACGTCGCATGCTCGGCATCGCCGACACGCCCGAGGTGAGCGCATGACGGTCACGTCGTCGCGATCGCTGCCTGCGGCCGTCGCCGGGCTCGCGATCGGATGGCTCGCGTTCTGCGTGCTCGTGTGGCTCTACGGCGCGTCGCCACGCATGATGGCCGGGATCCTCTTCGAAGGCACGTGGGGGACGAGCTACGGCGCCGGCCAGGTGCTCTTCAAGGCGACGCCGCTGCTCTTCACCGGCATCGCCGTCGACCTCGCGCTCCGTGCCGGGCTCTTCAACATCGGCGCCGAAGGTCAGCTCGCGGTCGGCAGCCTCGCCGCCGGCGTCGTGGGCGCGCACCTGCCCCACGGAACGCCGATGCTCGTCGCGCTGCCGCTCGCCCTCGCCGCCGCGATGGCCGCCGGCGCGCTCTGGGCGCTCGTGCCCGCGCTGCTGAAAGGCCGATACGGCGCGCACGAGGTCATCTCGACGATCATGATGAACCGCATCGCGGACAGCGCGGTCGGCCTCGCGCTCGGCGCGGGTGGGCTCGCGCTCACCGGCACGGTGCGCACCGCGGACGTCGCGCCGGGCGCGCGCATGCCGCGTCTCGAAGCGTGGCTTCCGTCGCTGAAAGGTAGCGCCGCGAGCTTCGCGCTGCTCTTCGGCATCGCGGGCACGTTCCTCGTCACCGAGTCGTATCGACGCACGCGCTTCGGTCGCGAGATCGGGCTCATCGGACAGAACGCGCACGCGATGCAGGCCGAAAAGGTCCCCGTTCGCGCGCGGCTCGAGCAAGCGCTCGTCGTATCGGGCGCGATCGCCGGGGCGGCGAGCCTCGGCACCGTGCTCGGCTACAAAGGGTACTTCGAGGAGGGGCTCGGCGCGGGCGCCGGCTTCGGCGGTCTCGCCGTCGCGATCCTCGGGCGCGGGAGCGCGGTCGGTCTCGTGTTCGCGGCGCTTCTCTTCGGCACGCTGCAGCAGGGCGGCCTCGCCGTGAACGCGTTCGTCCCGAAGGAGCTGATGGACGTCCTCACCGGCGTCGTCGTGGTCGCGGTCGCGCTGGCGGACGAGGCGATCGGCAGGCATGCCGCGGCATCCGCGAAGGTCGCGACGGCATGAGCGCCCTCGACGTCATCTTCTCGGGGACGATGCTCGCGCAGACCGCGCGCATGACGATTCCGTACGGCTGCGCGGCGCTCGGCGGCGTGCTGAGCGAGCGGAGCGGCGTCGTGAACATCGCGCTCGAGGGCACGCTGCTCGCGTCGGCGCTCGCGGCCGTCGCGGCGTCTCATGCGAGCGGCAGCGCGGGGGTCGGGGTCGTCGCGGGCGTGACGTGCGGAGCCGCGGTCGGTCTCGTGCATGCGCTGCTCGTCGTGCGTGGTCGCATCGACGCCATCGTGAGCGGCATCGCGCTGAACCTCGTCGCGGCGGGTGGGACGCGCTTCCTGCTTCGCGCGCTCTATGGCTCGAGCTCGAACTCGCCGAGCATCGGCGGCCTGCGCTTCGGCGAGGGCTGGGGCCTCTTCGCGCGCACGGTGCTCGATCCGTTCCTGCTCGCGACCATCGCGGTCGTCGCGGCGGCCGCGTGGATGCTGCGCCGCACGCGCTTCGGTCTTCGGCTGCGTGCGTGCGGCGAGGATCCGTCGGCGGCGCAGGCCGTGGGCGTGCACGTGGTGGGCATGCGCACGGCGGCCGTCACGCTGGGCGGAGCGGTCACGGGCCTCGGAGGCACGGCGCTCGCGTACGACCTGCATCAGTTCCAGGCGGGCATGAGCGGCGGGCGTGGCTTCATCGCGCTGGCCGCCGTGATCCTCTCGGGCTGGCGCCCGTGGCCGGCGGCGGCGGCGTGCCTCGCGTTCGCGGCGCTGGATGCGCTGCAGATCGTGCTGCAGAACCAGACGACGCTTCCGTCGCAGGTGCTGGCGATGCTGCCGTTCGTGGCGACGCTGGGGGCGCTGGTGGTGGTGAGGGGGAAGCGGGGCGGGAGGGCGCCGGGTGGGTTGGGGCGTCACGCGATTTAGGCGGAGAGAACAGGTGATGGAAATGGAAATGAAAATCGAAAGTCAGAGATCTCGCGATCTCGGCATTTCCATTTCCATTTCCATTTCCATCACCTGTT
>JAQBQJ010000099.1 GCA_028287065.1 Labilithrix sp.
ATCGGTGGTCGCCGCGTCTCTTGTGGCAGCACCTCGCCGACCGCGGCTTCGTCGTGTTCCAGCTCGACAACCGCGGCAGCGGCGGTCGGGGGCCTGCGTTCTCGCAGCTCGTCCACCGAAGGCTCGGAAAGCTCGAGCTCGAGGATCAAGTCGCGGGAGCGAAGTGGCTCGCAACGCAGCCGTTCGTCGACGCGTCGCGCATCGGCATCTACGGTCACAGCTACGGCGGGTTCATGGCGTCGCTCGCGATGCTCGACACGCACGACGTCTTCAAGGCGGGCGTCGGCGCATCGTCGGTGACCGACTGGCGCCTCTACGACACGGCGTACACCGAGCGGTTCATGGAGACGCCCGCGCAGAACCCCGAGGGCTATGCAGCGGCGGACCTGACGAAGAAGGCCGGCGCGCTCACGGGCAAGCTGCTCCTCGTGCACGCGCAGATGGACGAGAACGTGCACTATCAACATACCGCGCAGCTCGTCGATGCGCTGGTCGCAGCGGGTAAGCCGTTCGATCTCCTCGTGCTGCCCGCGGAGCGCCACGGCCAGCGCACGCCCGCGACGCGTGCCTACGTCTCGCAGCGCGTCGCGCAGCTCTTCGCCGAGAACCTCTGACGGCTCAGCGGCACGACGCGGGCTCGGACATCGCGCGCTCGGCGGCACGACGCACGGGCATGCGCACGTCCTTGCCGCGGAGCGGAGCGAGGCGCGTCTCGAGGTCCTGCGGATGCAGCGCACCGAGGGCCTCGATGGCGGCGATGCCGATCCGATCGTCGGCCTCGTCGACCGGCGCGCGCGCGAGGTACGCGAGCTTGGTGAGCCGATCGGCTGCATTGTGCACGCACATCGCGCCGAGGGTCTTCGCAGCAAATGCGCGCACCTCGGGGTCTTCTTTCGTGTCGTCGAGGCGCTCGCGAACGCGCGGCGCCTGCGTGGTCGCGCGCTGCTTGCCGAGCGCGGCCATCGCGGTCCAGCGGACCTTCGGGCTCTTGTCGGCGAGACCGGCGACGAGCGCGGTGGTCGAGGCCGGGCCCTCGGGCAACGCGCCTAGCGCATCCGCGGCGGCCATCCGCACGAACGTCCAGTCGTCCTTGGCGAGCGCTTGCGAGGCCGCGGGCGCACCGGCGGCGAGACCCGACGCGGACATCGCCTTCAGCGACGCCTCGCGGACGCGCGGCTCGGGATCCGCCGTCGCGGCGATGATGGTGGACGCCAGCGGGGCGATGCCGGCCGCGAGCTCCACGGCGCGTGCGCGGACCGCCCAGTCCGGATCGCGACGCGCGAGCTCGGCGAGGCGCGAGAGCTCGCCGGACGTCGCATCCGGAGAGCGCGCGAGATGCGCGAGTGGCTGCGTGAGCAGGTAACGCGTCGGCATGTCGGGCTCGGCCCGCAGCAGGTCCATGATCGCCACGTCCGCTTCGGGCCGCAGCTCGGGCAGCTTCGCGCCTGCGGCACGCAGCAGATCGAGCCGCGCACCGATCGGCACGTCGCGCTTCGCGATGAGCGTGAGGAGCTTGTCGCGCGTCGCGCCGGCCGATGCGCGCGCGAAGGCGCCTCGCACCGCACGACGCGTCTCGGGTGCGCCCTTGCCCATCTGCTCGGCGAGCGGCTCGATGGCGAGGCTCGGCGCGACGGTGGCGAGCAGCGGTGCAGCCGCGGCGCGACGGGGCTCTTCGTCCGACCTCACGGCGAGCACGAGCGCTTCGCCCGCGGCCTTGCCGCAGCGTTCGATGCGACCGAGCGCGCGCCGCCGGACCTCGCTCTCGCGATCCGCGAGCGCGCGGGTGAGGAGCTCCGCAGCCGGTCCGTTGCAGCTTCCCGCGCTCGATGCGACGTCGACCGCGAGCGCGCGACCGCGTGCGTCGAGCGACGCGTACTCGGTCACGACCGCGGCGAGGCCGTCGTCGCCGGCGCGCCTGAGGAGCGCAGCGGCTTCCTCGCCGCGCGGTGATGCGAGCGCCTTCGCCACGTCGGCGAGCTTTGCGCCCTCGACGTCGAACTTCGTGATCGCGGCGACCTCGGCGATGGACACCTCGGGAGCCGCGGCGCCGTGCGCGTAGGCCTCGTCGAGCACGACCGCGACGCACGACGTGCGCACCGGCTCGGGGAGCACGACGTCGTAGGCCTGTCCCGGCTTCGACCATGCGTCCTCGGGCATGGTGACGAGGAACATGCGCTGATCGGTCGCGACGAAAAACGTGCGCGGCGATGCGCCTTCGGGCTTCGGCTTCGTCGGCGCGATCGTGACGACGAGCGAGTGGATCGGGAGGTCCGAGGGCGCGCGCATCGTCGCGAACTCGCCGTGGCCGTCGCCTGCGGTGCGGGCCTCGCTCCACAAGGTGTCGATCTTTCCGTCGGTGAGCGCAGGCGCGTTCGGCGAGCTGCCGCCCGTCGCGACCAGCACGCGTGCGAGCGGCGCGGCGGTGTTGCTCCGGGCCTGCGCGATCACGCGCTGCGCGCCGTCGCGCGCGCTCTTGTCGATGCGCGGAAGCGTAGCGCCGACGAGCTGCATGCGCCGCGCGTCGAGGCCTTGCGCGCCGAGCGGCGTGACGGCCTGTCCGCAGATCCGCGTGTCCTCGCGCGTCTCGGCGACGATCACGAACTTGCTCTGCGCGTCGCGGTCCTTCACGAGCACGAGCTGGCCGCTCCGATCGCCTTCGTCGCCCTGCGTGTAGCCGGTGAGCCCTGCGAAGATCGGCGTGTCGGCCTGGCCCGACACGACGACCTCGAACGCGAGGTCCTTGCGCTGCACGTCCGGCACGCGGACGCGAGCGACGCTGCGGCCTTCGCCGATCGGGATGATGTCGATCGTCGATGCGGCGGCGTCGATGCGCGGGCTCGCGATCGCGATCGGGATCTCCTTCGCGTGACCGCCCCGCGTGACACGCACGACGGCGGCCTGCGGATCGATCGCGACGTCGACCGCATCGAGCCCGCCGCCTGCCGGGACCGTGCGCCGGAGGGGCCCGTCGGCATGCGCGAGGGGCGCCGCCAGCGCGATCGCGACGCTCGTGAGCCCAGCCGCGAGTGCCATCCGGCGTTGCATTGCAACACCTCGATATCGTTAGAGGCGGCCTTCGTCCAGCCGCCGTTTGTTTGCCCCGGTCGAGACGACCATGTCACACGATGGCGGATGCGACGCTCGTGGATGGCGTTGGGGGTGGGGGTGCCCCTCGTGGGGGCGCTCGCCGTCGCGACTTGCTCGCATTCGCCGCTCCGCGCCGAAGGCCCGCATGAGCTGCCCTCCATCTCGAAGCTCGTCACCGGCGGCTCGGGAGCGGCCACGGCGCCCGCGCCGTCGACCCTGGCAGGGCTCGATCTCGTGAAGATCGCGCTGGGCGACACGTCGGCCACGGCGCCGCTCCCCGAGAAGAAGATCGCTCACCTCACCATCGACCCGGCGCTGCAACGCGCTGCCGATGCGGTGATGACGATGCATCACGTGCCCGAAGCGTCCGTCGTGCTCATGGACGTCGCGAGCGGGAAGATCCTCGTCTACGCGAGCCATGTCGAGAAGGGGCCGCCGCGCGATCTGTGCGTCGAGGCCACGGCGCCTGCGGCGAGCGTGTTCAAGATCATCACCGCGTCCGCGCTCGTCGAGCACGCCGGCCTCACCGCCGATCACCGCGAGTGTTACTCGGGCGGCGAGCAGCGCCTCGTCGAGAAGGACCTCGTCCCGGATCCGAAGCGCGATCGCTGGTGCACGACCGTCGCCGGCGCGATGGGACGGAGCATCAACACGATCTTCGCGCGGCTCGCGCTCCGTCACCTCAAGCCAGCGACGCTCGAGGGCACCGCGAAGACGCTCGGCTTCGGCAGCGTGCTGCCGTTCGACGTGCCGGTGCAGCCGAGCGCGGAGCACTTCCCCGAGGACCAGCTCGGCTTCGCGCGGACCGCGGCAGGCTTCTGGAACACGACGCTGTCGCCGCTCCACGCCGCATGGCTGAGCGCGACCGTCGCGCGAGGTGGCGAGCCGGTGCGCCCCGTGCTCGTCGCCGACGTCGCGGAGGAGAGCGGGAAGGTCGTGTGGACCGCCGAGGCGAGCCTCGCGCAGAAGCGCGCGCTGAAGCAGAGCACGGCGGAAGCGGTCACGACGATGATGGAGTCGACGGTCACCGACGGCACCTCGTACCGCGCGTTCCACGATCCGAAGGGCGCCGCGTTCCTTCCCAACATCGGAGTCGCGGGCAAGACCGGCACGCTCACCGACGCGACGAATCAGCGCTTCTACACGTGGTTCACGGGCTTCGCGCCGAGCCATCCGATCGTCGTCGCCGAGGGCGATACTCCGGCGACGCAGCCGCCGCGTCAGGTCGCGATCGGCGTGCTCGTCGTGAACAACCCGACGTGGGCGATCAAGGCGAACCTGCTCGCGCGCGAGGTCTTGCGCGCGTACTTCGCGCAGCAGAAGGTCCCGAACGTGACGGCTCCGCAGATCCACGTATCGCCGGCGAAGACGGCCGGCGGCGACGACGACGACGCTCCGGAGAGGCCGCGTCAGCCTTCGACGACGCCGGGCACGAAGCACCGCCGGCAGCGCGGCTCGTAGTCGGCGGCGCCGCCGACGAAGAGCTGACCCTCGGTACCCACGAGCCGCTGCGAGCGGCAGGCCGCGGCGCCGCATCGCGTGCACACCGCATGCAATTTGGTGACGTACTCGGCGATGCTCATGAGGCCGGCCATCGGTCCGAACGGCTGACCGCGGAAGTCCTGGTCGAGCCCGGCGCAGATGACGCGAATTCCCGCATTGGCGAGGCGCTCGGCCACGGCGATCACGCCTTCGTCGAAGAACTGCGCCTCGTCGATGCCGACGACGTGCGCGTTCAGCACGCCAATCTGCTCGACGAAGGAAGAGATCTCGGCGGAGCCCGACACCGCCGTCGCGTCGGCTTTCAGACCTTCGTGGCTGACGACCTTCACGTCGTCGTAGCGGTTGTCGATGCGCGGCTTGAAGAGGAGCACGCGCTGCTTGGCGAAGTGCGCGCGCTTCACGCGACGCAGCAGCTCCTCGGTCTTGCCGCTGAACATCGAGCCACAGACGACCTCGATGCACCCATGGCGCTCGTGCGCTGACGCAGCGCGCAACCCGAACGAGAGGTGCTCCCCGTGCTGAGACATCGGTAGCGCCGCATACTCGTCGCTCGGGTCGAGAACAAGACACCGCCCGGCTGGGCTCGGCGGGCGCGCGGGCGAGGGGTCGGGGTCGTTCGGAAATAGCTCAATGATTCAAACGTGCTAACCCGAACCCATGCGCGAGCCCTGGGGCGGTCGCCGTTGTGGGCGCGTCGCGGTGGGGTTCGGCATCTCTGCTACTGCGGAGGCAGATCGAGCGGCGGCAAACGCGCCCGGCGCGCGCGCGCGGCACGCAGCGGCCGTAGACGTGGATGCAAGGAATGCTAGATTGGTTTCTGTGGAAGTCGTGCTCCGCAAGCTCGGTAAGGGGTCGCGCGCTGTCGCGGGCCGCCTGGTGAGGGCTCCGCGGAAGGGGTCGGTCGTCGTGATCGAATTCCCCGACGGCATGCACGAGTACGTCACGACGCCGGTGAAGCGCGTCCTCCGGCTCGCGGGTCGCGAGGTCTTCTACATCGAGACGATCAACAGTCGCTACCGCCTCGAAGTTCGCAGTCGCGAAGACGCCGTCGCCGAATCCGCAGGCTGAGGCATAGCTGCGAAAGGCGTCGAAAGGGCGGGGCGTCGGCGCAGCCGCCTTGACGACGCCGTCGAAGTGGCGTTGTCTGCGCGGCCATGGGTAAGTTCGACCGCCGCAAGTCGCAGAAAATGACCCGCCGTAAGGGCCAGGCCAAGAAGAAGGCGCGCCTGAAGCGCCTGCGCGCCGTGAACGCGCCGAAGACGACCGCCAAGAAGAAGACGGCAGCGAAGAAGTCCTCGCCGCCGAAGTCGTCGCCCGCCGCTACCTGAGCGCGCTCAGCGCAGCGCGCCCACGGGCGCCGGCTCGCCGAACGAGGCCGGAGCCGGCTCGTTCGCGGGTGGCGCTGCAGGCTGCGGGGGAGGCGCGGGCGCGTCGGTCGCCGGGCCGTTGCCCGAGCCGAGGTAGATGGTCGGGAACTGCGAGCGACGCGGCGTCGCCGGTCCGGCGACGGGCGCGGCCGGCGGCTCACCGAGCAGCCCGAGGTCGCCGTCGATGCGCTGCTCCTCCGTGAGCTTCCAGTCGCCCTTCGCATCGGAGTGCCATTTCTGCTTGAGCGTCGTGACGCGGAGGTCGCCTTCGTTGGCGCGGTACCACGCGATCTTCACGTACGACTCCGCATCGTCCTCGCCGGTGATCTTGAGGCCCGTGAGGTCGTAATCGGCAACGCGCACGGCGCCGCCCCACGCGCGACGGCGCTCGAAGAACTGATCGCGGGCCTTCGGCGAGATGTGCTCGGCGGCCATCTCCATGCGCCCGAAGCGCGCATTCAGGTTGAGCTCGAGAGCGGCCTCCTGCGCGCGTGCGGGCTTGGACTGACCGGCGAGCCCGCAGCCGCCTGCGAAGATGGCGACCGAGGCGGCGAAGGCGAGGGCGTGGCACGTGCGCATGGAAGGACCGTACGCATGGTCGCCGAGGCTCGGCCAACTTCTCGGCGACGATTCCGTGCTCAGTAAGGGACGGCGGCGACGAAGTAGACCTTGTCGAGGCCTCCGCTCGAGAGCCCGCGCGCGTAGCCGAGTCGGAACGTGAGACCGAGGATGTAGCCGAGCGTGCTGTCGAACCAGAGCTCGGCTCCCGTGCCGGTCTTGAACTGCGCGCCGTCGAGGAGGTCGAACGCGCTGCCGTAATCGAGGAACACGTTGCCGGTGATCCGGTTCAGGAAGATCGGCAGCGTCGAAGGTCCGTGATCGATGTTCACGATCGGGAAGCGGTACTCGATGTTGCCGAGCGCGTAGCTGCGTCCCGCGACGATGACCGGCGGATACCCGCGCAGCGTGATGCCGCCTTGGATGAGGACGTTCCGCACCGTGTCGATGAGCGGGAGATCGACGAAGCTCCCGACGTAGAACGCGCCACGGCCGGGGAACACGCCGCCGCTCGTGCCGGCGCCCGCGTGCAGCGCGACCGAGTGATGCTTCAGCCACGGCATCAGGTAATAGACGGTCAGGTCGCCGTTCGACACGAAGCCGGCGAACTGGCTGCCGAGACGAGGGTCGGTGAGATCGAAGCCGAGGCCGAGCGAGAACCCGCGCTCCGGACCGACGCTCCAGAGATAACGCTCCGCGTTCGAGTACGAGTAGCCGAGGTGGAGCGAGCTCGTGAGCCCGCGCGCAGGAAACGTCGGTGTCTCGTAAGGATCGAGCTTGTCGACCGGCAGTGGCAGCTCGGCTCCGGTGCGCGCGAGGCTGTGCGTGATCACGTAGGAGCTGGTGCCCGCGGCAGTCGGTTGCGTGTACGCGAGCGACGTCGCGAGCCCCGCGGTTTCCTGGATGACCGTCGGTCGATACGAGCCGAGCGCGTAGCCACCGCGCGGCGCGATCGAGCGGAAGATGCCGATGCCCATGTCGAACGGCAGCCGTCCGTACGAATACGCGAGCGAGCCCTGGAGCACGGGCTTCTCGAGCTCGGTCACCGACGTGAGCGTCACGGTGTGAAAGCCGGTCAGATCGCTCTGCGAAGCGGTGAGCCCGATGACGCGTCCGAAGCTGCCCTCGGTGATCTGCACGCCGTAGCGGCGCGGGAGCAGCGTGTGCCACGCGTTGTAAGGCTTCACGTCCCACTGCTTCTCGACGACCGTCGGCGCGGGCGGACGCGTGTCGACGTACGGCTCCGCTTCGGTCCACGTCGCCTCGTCGAGCGGCATCGCGAACAGATCGAAGCCCTCTGTCGTGTACCCGATGTACGCGAGCGTCTTTCCGTCGGGGGACGGCTCCGGCATGTACGCGCCGGTCAACACGTTCGTGACCTGGCGCACGCGATCGGTCGCGAGCTCCCACGCGTACAGGTTCATGACGCCCGTGCGATCGGAGTGGAAGAAGAGCCAGCGACCGTCGGCGGAGAAGCTCGGCGAGCCGTCGACGGCGCGGTCGTTCGTGAGATCGCGGAAGGTCCCGTCGCGCACGTCGACATAGCGGATGTCGCGGTACCCGCCGCGCTTCCAGACGCTGTACGCGACGTGCGTTCCGTCGGGCGACCAGCGCGGCGTGAACGCCTGCTCCATGAAGCTCGACGGGACGAGCTCGCGCACGTTCTCGACGGATTCGTCGTGGAGGTCGCCGATCTGGAGCGAGCGCGTGCCGTAACGGTTGATGTTGAAGACGACGCGGCGGCCGTCGGGCGACACGGTGGGATCGGCGGCGCGGACGCCGTGGGTGAGGCGGACGCGACCGCCGTCAGGCAGACCGAACGTGCTGCGTTTGCCGGGCGGAAGGCGCTCGAGATCGCCGTAGAGGAAGACGTTCCGGAAGAACTCCTGCGAGCCGAAGACGACGCTGCCGTCGGGCGTGAAGCTCGCGACGGCCTCGCCGTTCATGCGCGCCATGTTCTCGGTGTCGGCTTCGTTCTCCTTCACGCGTACGACGGCGCCCTTTGCGTCACGCGTGACGGGCACCGCCCAGAGCCCCGGCCGTATGTGCTGGTCCTCGCGGTAGTAGAGGAGGCCGCCGGCGTACTCCGGCCACGCGTTCTTCGGGATCCACCGCGGGTAACGTGCGGTCTGGCCGTGATGCGTGAGCCGCGTTCCTTCGCGGATGCCGCTTTTGCGGATCGCGGTGGCCTGCGCCTCGTAGCGCTGCTTCATGCTCGCGATCCACTGCGGATACATCTCGATGAAGGTGCTTCCCGTAGCGCGCCGGATCGAGCGATTGAAGCCCCACGGGATGATCTGCTTGCCGTAGTCGTCCGCCATCTTGCGGAGCGCCTCTTCGCCGTACGTCTGCGCGATCCACTCGGTGAAGTACGAGCCGTAGAGGTAGTAGAGGTTGCCCTGCGGCCAGCGGCGCACGATGTTCGAGAGCTGATCGATCGACGCGACGTTGTCGCCGAGGACGTCGGCGCGCATGAACATGTCCCACTGCGAGTTGCGGAGACGACCGGCGCTCGTTCGCGCGCTCTCTTCGTAGACGCCGAGGCCTTCGAGGATCCATCGCGGCTGCACCTGGTTCGGCGCGAGCGTCTTGCCGAGGACGGCATTGACGATCGCCGGCAACCCACGGATGTGATCGGTATGGAGGATGTGCGTGTACTCGTGCGTGACGAGCTCGAGGTACCAGTCGTCGACGTCGCCCAGCGGCGACATGTCCTCGGGAGCGGTCACGAGCAGGCGGACGGCGTTGTACGGCAGCGCGCCGGCCGACCCGTTCGCGCTCTCGCTGGAGTCGGCGAGCAGGATCTCGGTGATCTCGCCGGGCTTCCAGCCGACGGACTCGCCCATCTTGTCGTAGATGCCCTCGGCGACGCTCGCCACGTGCTGCGCGACCTGCTCGAGGCCCGAGTGGTACGTGATGCGGAAGTGCGGCGTATGGATCGTCGACCAGCGCAGCGACGGATCGCTCGCCGCGCGCGCTGCGGGCGCCGTCGTGCCGAGCACGACCGCGATCACGAGCAAGGTCGCGAGCGCGACGCAGAGGCGACGAATCACGCGCTCAGCTCGCGGCGAGGACCGCTCCGCGCGCGTCGTCGGGCGGCACGCAGATGGGTTCTTCGTAGTCCGGCGTGATGACGGTCGCGTTCGGCGCCTTCAGGTAGACCTCGGAGACGAACCCTTCGACGTCGATGCCCGGCAGGAGATGGAGCCCCTTCTCGAGCGGCGCGAAGAAGGCGTCGTGGTGTGTCGGGACGACGAGCTTCGGTCCGAGCGCGCTCACGAGCCGCGCAACGTAGTTCTCGGTGCCCTTCCGCCCGGCGAGGCATGCGAGCAGTACGTCGGCGCTCTCGCCTTCGAGCTCGGCGTCGATCAGGTCGGCGCTTCCGTTGTGATAGATGGTGACGCCCGGCGCCTTGATGAGCAGGCCGAACGCGCCGCCCATCCGGTAGTGCCAGAGGCGTCCGGGACCGCGCGGCGTCTCGCGGACCTCGCCGACGAGCGGCACGCGTTGGAACGCGATCTTGCCGTGACGGCTCGGGACGTAGCGGACCTCGATGTCGCCGAAGCGGACGACCGCGCCATTCGCGGGGATCTGTACGAGCTGGCTCTCGGGAAGGCCTTCGGCGCGACCCCACGCGCACGTCGACGGGGAGCCGACGAGCTTCGCCTTGGTGTGCCTAGCGATGCGCGGCGCATCGGCGACGTGATCGTAATGGCTATGACCGCAGAGGACGGCGTCGACCTTGCGCGGGACATGGCGCGCGATCGCGAGGTCGTCGGGGATCATGCGCCGCGCGATGCGCGAGAACGGAGGGCGCGTGATGAACGGATCGACGAGCAGCTTGGCTTCTGCCGACTCGATGACGAAGCCGGCGGTCCCGAGCCACGTGATGCGCGCGCCCCATCCGTCGCCGCTGCCTTGCGGCCTGAGCTCGCGCTTCGGACGAAAGCGCGGAAAGAGGCGCTCGTACAGAGACATGCGGCCGAGGAGACTAGCGCGCCGCAGACCGCCTGCGGCTACTAGAAGTGCGATGGCTCGGCCGTGCGCGGCCTAAAAATCGTCGTGGAAGATCGGCTCGCGGTTGCGCACATACCTGTAGACGAGCTGTCGAGCTTCCGGCGTGATCTGCGTGAACTGCGCGCCGAAGCCGGGGGGCGCGTCGGCGCCGCCGTCCTCGCGGGTCCACTTCACGACCGCGTTGGCCTCGAACTCGTAGCCGCCGGGAAGCGAGACCTTCAAGCGGACCTGGTGGCCCATCTTCGGGAGCACGTACGTCGAGACGAAGAGGCCGCCGTGATCGATGATGTCGTTGCCGGCGAGGCCCTTGTAGAAATTCGTCGGGCTGTGCGCGCCGAGGTCGGCGTTGACCATCTGGAGGTTGCCGGCGGGCGGGGCGGGGACGGGCATGCTCGGCGATGCCGACGGTCCCATACCGGGCTGCGCGTGCATGCCGGCGGCGAGCGGTGCGCCGTGGCCTCCGGGCCGGCCGTGCTGCGCGGGCGGCGCCGGCGGCGCTGCAAAGGGATCGCGCGCGACCATGCCTCCTCCGGCGGGGGCGCCCTGCGGGAACGAGGGCTGCGGGTTCGAGATGCGCTGCGGCTGCGCTTGCGGAGGCTGCGCGTAGGCTTGCTGCTGCGGCGGCGGCTGGTGCTGGACCGGCGGCTCCTTCTGAGGCATCGCCTGCGTGCGCGGCTGCGGCGGCTGCTGGTAAGCCTGCTGAGGCGGCTGCTGCGGCGCCTGTTGCGGCGGAGCTTGCGGGCGCGCGGCGGCGGCGGCCGGCCCGCTCGCCATGCGGCTCAGCGAATGAACGAGGCTGAGCGACGTCGCGACCGCCTCGAGCGCCTGGTTCACGGCCGGATGATTCGCGTTCTGCGCCTGCAGCTGCGCGAGCGCACCGCGTACGTGGTTCAGTGCGACGTCGGCGTGGGGCGCGAGCTGCTGCGTGCGCTCGATCTGGTGGAGCGCACCCATGGCCTGCGCGATCGGAGCGGCGAGCTCCACGAGCTGCGGAGGCACGCTCGGATCGGCTTGCAGTGCATTCAGACCGCGGGCGAGGGATTCGCGTGCGCTCTTCGACGTCGAGATGGGATCGGTCACCGTGGTCCTCGGATCGTTCGGGACGGGAGAAGAGGCGATCGTAGATGAAGCGACGTGCGCATTCAACGAGCGGAATCGAGGCTATTTCGCGCGTGTAATCAACGCCGCGAGGCCGGCGGCGTCGAGATCGCGCTCGTCGTCGTCCTCGAGCGCGCGACCGCGGAGGAGCTCGACGACGCCGTCCCGGGCCCTCACCATCGCGACGCCGTCGTCGCGAACGATCGCCTCGCCGGGCTCGAGCGCCTTCAGGACGGCGGGCCGCGCCGAAGCGACGCGCACCTCCGTGAGCGTGAGGTCGACGTCGCCAATCGCCGTGAATGCACCCGGCCAGGGGCTCGCGGCGCGGACGCGCCGGGCGATGCGTGCGGCGTCCTCGGTCCAGCGGAGCTCGAGCTCCTCGTCGTCGGGCTGTGGCGCCTCGGTGGCGAGGGCCTCGTCCTGGGCGATCGGCGGCGGCGGCGCGCCTTGCGCGTAGGCGCGGACGGTGTCGCGGAGGAGCGCGAGCGAAGGGCGATCGAGCCGCTTCGCGAGCGTCCACGCGTTCCACGTCGGGTCGATGGGGAGCTCGCGGCGCGCGAGGATCGCGCCGGTGTCGTACTGGTCGTCGAGGACGTGCGCGGTCACGCCCGTGACGGCGTCGCCCGCATCGATCGCCCAGAAATAAGGGTCCGGACCGCGATGGCGCGGCAGCAGCGACGGATGAACGCCGATGGCTCCGAGCGGCGCGATCGCGCGGAAGGAGGCGGGCACCTTGCGCGTCCAGAACCAGCTGACGACGAGGTCGGGGGCCTTGGCGCGTACGGCGTCGGCGACGCGCGCGAGGTCGGGCACCATCGCGACGTTCTCGCGTCCGAGGGCGCGGGTGAGGCGGCGCGTGCCGATCGCCTCCTTGCGGCAGATGCCCGCCCAGACGATCTCGTGTCCGTCGGCGCGGAGCAGCCATGCGGCGAGCGGCAGCCCGACGAATGCGATCCGCACGGCGGTATCGTTCAGGAGCTCGCGGCGGCGGGCGTCTGCAGTGCCATCGCGGCGATGCCGGGCGAGTTCTCTTCGCCGAGCTGCTTCAGCAGAGCCTGACGTGCGGCGTGCTCGACGAGCGCCCAGAGCTGGGCGCGGTCGGTCGCGCGGCCGAGGAAACCGATGGGGATGCGGAAGCCGCCCTTGTCGCGGCGACCGCCGCCATAGGCCTTTCCGCGCTCGTCGTGGCCGAACGCCTGCTCGAGCCACACCGCGGGGTCGACGCTCGGCGAGTGGGTGCGGAGCGAGCCCTCGATGAAGCGATCGCCGACGATGCCGTACACGACGACGGTGTCGATGTCCTCGCGGCGGATGAGGAAGTCGGCGGCCTGCGCGATGGTGTCGCGCTCGCTCTCCGCGACGAAGCCGACGCCGGCCATCGCGAAGTTGCGGCGCACGAAGAGCGACGACAGCGAACGCGCGATGACGTCCATGGCGCTCGGCGCGATGAGGCGGCGCGAGAGGTCCTGGAGGAGATCGCGGTCGCAGACGTCGGCGAGCTGCGAGGCCGCGCGGAAGTCGGTGGAGCGCGCGAGCGAGAAGTCGTCGGTGTCGGTGGCGAGACCGTGCATGAGCGCGGTCGCGACGCGGCGATCGTCGTCCTGGTCGACGGAGAGCGGGAAGAGCTCGGCGAGGTACTCGACGAAGATCGTGGCGGTCGCACCGACGTCGTTCCGCATGTCGACGAACTTTGCGCGAGGAGGAACGTGCGCGCGGTGATGATCGACGATCGTGAGGACCTCGATGCCGTCCGTGCCGGCGAGATCCGGATCGATGTCGTGCGCGTCGACGAGGCCGAGGAAGTCGACCTTGTCGACGTCGCTCATGTTCTTCATCTTGCGCATCTCGACGTTGAGCAGCTTCACGAGGGCCCGGTTCTCGCGGTGCGACAGCTCGTGGCAGTAGCCGATCGTCGTCTTGCCGACGCCGAGGCGCTGGGCGATGTGTGCCTGAGCGAGCGCCGACGCGATGCCGTCCGGATCGGGATGGCCACGCAACGCGATGAGGAGGTGCTTTCCCCGCGCGGTGGAGAGGGCCTCGGCAAAGCCGCGCGCGCGGTCCTGCTGAGGAAGGGGCAACCGACGGACCGGCTCGTTCATGGTGCGCTCCCTAGCGTCGCTCGACGCACGGCCATGTCAAGGTCGTTGGTAGTCCTTCGCGGCACGGACCATGCACAAACGCGGCCGTCCTGCGGCGAAAACGCGCTGGGATCGCGCGGCTTGTCAGCTCTTCCGGTGTGTTGTCACACACCCACCGATGCGCCTTGCGGTACGCTTCGAAGCCATGGCCGTTCCCGTGTCGCCCGCTTCCGATCTTGCGGCACCCGTGTCGGTTCGCGATAGCACGACGCCCCTTCCGGGGCCGACCAGCTCCGCGACGGCGCCAGCGTCGGGCAACAGCACCGCGGTACCGCCGCCGGCGCCGTCGTCGCCTGCGCTGCAGGCGGGCATGAGTGGTCCGGTGTCGACGACGACGCCTTCGATCGCGCCGCCGCCGCCGACGCTCGCGCCCTCGCAGCAGCTGGGGGCGGCCGGCGAGACGCCCGACCTCCGGTCGCCGACGCTCTACCTGAACCGCGAGCTGTCCTGGCTCGAGTTCAACGCGCGCGTGCTCGACGAGGCCGAGGCGGAGGTCGTGCCTCTGCTCGAGCGGCTGAAGTTCCACGCGATCGTCGGCTCGAACCTCGACGAGTTCTTCATGGTTCGCGTCGCGGGTCTGAAGCAGCAGCTCACGGGCGAGGTCGGCGAGCTCGCGGCGGACGGTCTGTCGGCGCACGAGCAGCTCGTGAAGATCTCGGTGCGCGCGCACGATCTCGGGGCGCAGCAGATGGCGAGCCTGATGGGCAACCTCATCCCGCGCCTCGCGGCGGACGGCACGTTCGTGCTGCTGAAGCCGGAGCAGCTGCCTGCGGATGTGCTCGCGATCCTGGACGACCGGTTCCACAACGAGGTCTTCCCGATCCTCACGCCGATCGCGATCGACCCCGGCCATCCGTTCCCGCACGTGCGGAACAAGAGCCTCAACCTCGGCGTGATGTTCTCGCGCGAAGGCGAGACGGAGCCGGGCTTCGGCGTGGTTCAGGTGCCGATGATGCTGCCGCGCCTGATCGAGGTGCAGGGCAGCCTGCGCACCGACAGCGGCGTGCCGACGAAGCACGCGTTCGTGCTTCTCGAGGACCTCATCGCGCGCCATGTCGGGACGATCTTCCCGGGCGTGAAGCTGAAGGGCGTCTACTCGTTCCGCGTGACGCGCAACTTCGACCTCGAGATCGACGAGGAGGAGGCGCAGGACCTTCTCCAGACCATCCAGCAGGAGCTGCGGCGTCGCGAGCGTGGTGCGGCGGTCCGTCTGGAGGTCGCGGGTGAGCCGACGCCCGACTCGCTGGCGAAGCTCGTTCGCGCACTGAAGCTGGATCCGGAGCGCGATGTGTATCGCGCGCCGTTCCTGAACGTCTCGGACCTGATGGGGTGGGTGCCGCGTGAAGAGCGCCGCGATCTCCGTGAGGACCCGTACAGCCCGCAGGTCGTTCCGCCTCTGCGCGACGCGGAGGACATCTTCTCGGCGATCCGGGAGGGCGACATCCTCCTGCATCATCCGTTCGAGTCGTTCGATCCGGTCGTCGAGCTGATCACGCGCGCGGCGGAGGACCCGGACGTCCTCGCGATCAAGCAGACGCTGTATCGTGCGGGCGGCGACTCACCGATCGTGAAGGCGCTGGCGCGAGCGGCGGAGCTCGGCAAGCAGGTCACGGCGATCGTCGAGCTGAAGGCGCGCTTCGACGAGGAGTCGAACATCCAGTGGGCGCGTACGCTCGAGCAGAGCGGCGTTCACGTCGTCTACGGCCTCCTGGGCCTGAAGACGCACGCGAAGTGTCTGCTGATCATCCGTCGTGAGAGGACGGGCGGGCTGCGCCGCTATGTCCATCTCGCGACGGGCAACTACAACACGACGAGCGCGCGTCTCTATACGGACGTCGGTCTGCTCACGGCGAAGCCGAACATCGCGGCGGACGCGTCCTCGCTGTTCAATTTGCTGACGGGCTACAGCGCACCCGCGAAGTGGAACTCGCTGGTCGTCGCGCCGCTCGGTTTGCACGAGGCCGTGCTCGGCCTGATCGCGCGCGAGGCGGAGCATGCGCGGCAAGGCCGGCCGGCGCGCATCGTCGCGAAGATGAACTCCCTCGTCGACGAGGACGTCATCGAGGCGCTGTATCGCGCGTCGCAGGCGGGCGTCCCGATCTCGCTGATCATCCGCGGTATCTGCTGTCTGCGCCCGCAGGTTCCCGGCGTGAGCGACAACATCCAGGTACGAGCGATCATCGACCGTTATCTCGAGCACGGCCGGATCTTCCATTTTGCGAATGCGGGCAAGGACGAGGTCTACATCTCGAGCGCGGACTGGATGCCGCGTAACTTCCACCGCCGTGTGGAGATCATGGTGCCGATCGAGGACGCGGCGATCCGCGCGCGCCTCATCGACATCCTGAACGTCCAGTGGTCGGACAACGTGAAGGCGTGGGTGCTCGAGCCGCATGGCGCGTACGTTCGTCTTCAGCCGAAGCCGGGCGCGCCGCTGATCCGGAGCCAGCAGAAGTTCATCGAGCAGACGCGCGACAAGGTGAAGGTCGCGGATCAGGCGGCGCGTCCGCTGAGCCGTTTCCACATGAATCCGATGGCGCAGAAGTCGCCGCTCGAGGGAAAGGTGCCGCGTGCGCAGCGTCGTCGACCGCGCCGCGACGAGCAGTGATTCGGTTCGCATCGCTCAAGCGAGCAGCTCGAGTATCGACTCGTTGCCGTACTGGATGCGTCCGTCGACGAGCTGGGTGTAGGCGACGGGCATGAGCTCCTTCCAGGGCCGCCATGGGTGGTGGAAGGGCGCGCGATCGAAGAGAGCCTTGCGCATGTTGCGTAGGAAGCCGTCCGCCTGAGCGACCTTCTCGCGGGCGTTGCGGATGGTGCTGTGGGTGTCGTCGTGGCTGATACGTGCAACGCGTGTGTCGCCGGTGGCGGCGCGAGCCGCCGTGCGGTCGGCTTCGTCGCTGATGATGGTGAGCTCGAGGCCCATGTGGACGGCGACCTTGCCGCGTTCGGTGAGGCGGACGATTCGGCATCGTCCGTCTTCCGTGTCGCGCTCGCGTGCGACGAGCCCTTTCTCTTGCAGCGCCTTGAGCATGCGACTGACGACGGGCGCGGTCACGCCGAGCAACCATCGGAGAGTCGCTTGAGGGATCCCGTCGGGGTGCAGCTTGACGATCCTCAACATGTCGAAGCGAGCGGGCGTGAGCCCGCTGCATCGCAAGAGTCGGTCCGTAAACCTGACCACCTCGATGTGCACGCGCTTGACCCCAAAAAACACCGGATGCATCTCCCCCGCCTCCCAACCGCGCCACCGTGCGCGCGCGCGCCGGCAAGCACGCCCCATGCCAGCCGCCGCCCCCCAACCCGCCCCCTCCCCTGCCCATGCGTACCTTCTTGAGCATGCTAAGGAAGTTGGCGGTGGAGGAACGTTGAGGCTGGGGTGGGGGGAGTAGCCCCCGCTGTCCCCGGACAGTTTTCGGGTGGCCCAGGACAGGGCGCTGCGCGCGGCGGCCGCTTGGAACGGGGGGCCGTTCCAGTCCTTGTCGAACGCGGCGTGCATCGCGGTGAGGTTCGTTGGCTCCGTGACCAGGAGGCCGACTTCGCGGTTTTTCGTCCGCCACGGCCCCGAGCTGCGCGAGGCGGCGACCAGATCCGCAACCGGCGCGCTTCGAGGTCCGCCAGCGTGTCCTTCCCGGATCGCGCCGTTACCGCGAGCGGCTCACAGCGCGCCACCACCGCTGACGCATGTCGCTGCGCGACGATCTCCGCCGTCTCCGCGTCCGTCATCTCACGCGCGAAGTCGCGCACGCTCTCGAGCAGACGGGGCGTGACGCGACCGCGCCGCACCCGTCGACGCAGGGACCAGCGCACGACGCCGCAGGCGCTGCAGGCAATCGAGCGCCTCCGGCTCCGCGCCGTCGATCACGGCTTCGGAGCGCCGCATCGAACGGCGCTTCGAACGTCGCGCACGCGATCAACGCAGCGCGGTCCGCGTCGTCGAGCAAGCCCCACGACCACGCGATCGCCGCGCGCAACGTCGCACGCCGCGCCGGTCGATCGGTCCTTCGCCGTGCCGAGCACGTCGAGCTTCCGATCCAAACGCGCCAGGACCTCGGTGACACCCAACGACGGGACACGCGCCGCCGCCAGCTCGACGGCCAGCGGCAGCGCATCCAGCCGTCGCACGACCGACCGCGCGGCCCTCGCCGCCTCGCTGTCCGCCGCGCCCAGCGCCCCGCCGCTCAGCGATTCGAACAGCGAGAGCGCATCGTCCTCGCCGAGCGGCGCGATCGCGAGCAACGCCCGGTCCCGAGACGGTGATCAGACCGGCCGCGCGCAGCGCCTTCAGCTGCGCGATTTGGCTCGTTCTTCCGACAAGAGCCGACCCCACGTCGGGTCATCCTAGCTTTTCGGGGAACCTTCGCAGCGACCGCTCGTGGAAGAGGGCAAGGACGACGACGAAGTCGAATCGTCCCGACCCGCGAAATTTCTCCGGCCCCTCGTTCGACACGTAGGGGCACCGCGAGAAACCTCGCCCCTTCCACGAAAGAAAAAGCCATGTCGCTCCGCACCTTCGGTCTCGTCGCTCTCGCTCTCGTCACGCTCCAGGGCTGTGCGTCGACCGTCACGGCCTCGAGCAAGCGCGAGCCCGGCATCGCAGTCAATCCGCTCGGCTCGATGCGCGCCGACGAGCCGACCCGCAGCGAGCCGCGCCCCGTCGCCGAGCGCAACATCTTCGATAAGAGCAACTCTCACGGGCGCGAGTCTCGTACGTCGTTCTGCCGCGGCCGCTGCTCGAACTGATCTCTCACGCGACGTTCAAGAGGTTCCACACTGCGTGGACCACGAACGCCGCGACGAGCCCGCCCTCCGCGTAAGCCAGACCGAAGCCGATGCCGAGCAGCACGGTCTGATAGAGCGCGAGCTCGTAGACTCCGACATGCGCGACGCCGAATGCCGCGGCGGACGCGAAGAGCCCGTACGTGAAGCCGTACTTGCGGACCAGCACGTTCATGAGCAGGCCGCGATAGATCCGCTCTTCGGCCAGAGGCATCACCGCCGTCGTCATCACGACGAGCGCCGTCGACGCCCGCACGCTCGCGACGCGGCGCGAGAGCTCCGTTGCTTCGGCCGCGAGCAGCTTTCGCGTCGCTTCGTCGAGGCGGCCCGTGCACCGCGCGAGCTCGCCGCCCGCATCGAAGAACTGATGCGTGCCATGCAGCAGCGACGCGGTCAGGACCAGGCCGAGCGCGATCGCGAACAGCGTGCGCACGACGCTCGGACGCGCGTCGTCGTCGTGGCGGCGATGCACGAGCAACGGCACGACGAGCGCATACGCGACGAACGCGACGGCCTGCACCCAGACGTCCGCGCCGCCTCTGCGGAGCAGCCACAGGAGCAGCGGAAGACCGGCAGCCGCGAAAGCCGCCGCCGCGACCAGCGCCCCCGAAGCCTCCGCCGTCCGCTTCGTCTTCACCGCCGTCGCTTCGGAGCGCGTGATGCCGAGCTTCCCGAGGAGCTCGAGCGCGACACGCGACCGTGAAGGTGCACGCGCGAGGATCGCCAGCGCCGTGCCCACCGAGAGCGCCGCCGCGGCCCACACCGCCGGATGCACGCCCTTCCCGCAGAGACGCGTCGCGACCAGGAACCAGCGCATCGACACGGCGAGCATCGCCGCCCCCGCGACTGCCGGCATGCGGGGCGAGCGCCGCGTCAGCTCGAACGCCACGTACGCAGCGAGCAACACATCGACGATCAAGCGCCCCGGGCCGAGCAGCGCGTTGCTCACGAGCTCGCGGTCGAGCTCGACGAGCATCAACAGCGGCACTGCGGCAAGCACGAGCACCGCGATGCGAGCCTTCGACCATGCCGCCAGGCTGGGCACCGGGACCGCCGCGACCATGTCGTCGCGGAGCGGCGCGTCGTCCTCGAGGGCGACCGCGATCGGTGCGAACGGGCCGCCTTCGGTGCGCGAAATCAGCGTGTCGGCATGGACCGCGAGCGAACCACCCTCGGCCACGAGCTCGTTCGGCGCACACGCGCGCGCCGACGCCTCGCCTTCCGTGCGCACGTGGACCACGCCGCCATGATAATAAGGAGCGGTGACGTTCGGGCTAACACGTGGCGAGATAATCCTCATCGCGTTCATCTTTGCCCTCGTCTATGGCGCTGGCCTCTTGCCCAAGCTCGCGGCACGCCTCTCGTCACGCGCCGGCGACGCGAGCACGCCGAAGCGGGGCAAGCCCGAAGGCGAATGAGGCATGACGGCGGACGACCAGTCGGCGGCGGCGAATAAGCCCGAAGGAAGCGCGCCCGGCCGCTCTCCGATCGTATTCGTCACCGACGCGTCCGCCGAGGCCGAGCGCATCGGCGACACCCTGCGCAGCGCCGGATACGTCGTCGTCGACGTGCCGATGTCGATGCTCACCGCGCGCGTCGCTGCGCAGCGGCCGAACGCCGTGCTGCTCGACGTCGACGCCGAGGGCGTGCTCGCGGAGCTCGCGCGCCTGCGGAAGGTCCCCGGGTCGGGCGCGATCGACTTCGTCTATCTCGGCAGCGGCGAAGGCATCGTGAAGAACGCCGAGGATGCGCTCTCGAACGACGGAAGCGCGTTCTTCCGCAGGCCCGTCGAGCTCGGCGCGCTCATCCGCAAGATCGAGGCGCTCACGGGTGGGCCGATGGCGCGACCCGAGGCGCGGCGGTCCACGCCGCCGCCGTCGCTCGCGATCGGACGCGGTCCTGCTTCGCATCCGCTGCGCGACGTGCCGCCGTCGAGCGATCGACCGAGCACGCCGTCACTGCCCGCACCCGGCGTACGCACGCCGGGACCGCCGCTGCCGATGAGCACGACGTCGCTTGCCGATCTCATCGATGCGCCGCGATCGCTCGCGTCGTTCGGCACCGTGAGCCACGAGCTGCAGCAGCTGCTCGCGGACGCCGAGCTCCGCGCCGAGGTGATGTCGAGCCCCGATCTCGCGATGCCGAGCCCCGAGGAAGAGATCGAAGCGGTGCTGCCCGCCGACGTCCTCGCGTCGCTCGACGAGCCGATCGACGGCGACGAGGACGAAGAGCCGCACGCACCGGAGGGCGCTCGCGGCACCGGACCGGGCGTCGGCCACGAACGCGAGGGCACCGGCGCGCACGCGAGAGGGACGACCGCCGGCGGCTCGCGTCAGCAGACGACCGGCTCACACGTCCGGGCGCCCGGCACCGGGTCCGGCACGCACGAGCGACGAATCGCGAGCGACTCACCGCCGAAGAGCATCACCGGCGGCGGCATCACGACGACGCCGACCTCGATGACGCTGCGTCCGCGCACGACGGATGCCGTACCGCCGTCGACGGCGTTCGAGCCGGCACGACGTGCGAGCGCGAGCCTCGACGACGCCGACACCGGCCAGACGACCGCGCCCGTGCACGCCGCGCCTCCGCACGCTGCGCCGCTCGCGCCCGCGCTGCCCGCGCCCCGCCCTTCGTCGTGGCATCCGCCGCCGTCGATCCCCTCGAACTCGCCGCCGCCGGCCGATCTCCGCGGTCCGAGCGTGCAACCCGCAGCGCCCGCGACCTCGGCGGTCGTGCTCGGCCCTCACGACGCGCGCCGCTTCTTCGCGGACGCCATCGCGCGCCGCGCCACCGGTGCGCTCTGCTTCGAGAGCGAGCGCGTCGTCCGTCGCATCGTGATCCGCGAAGGCGATCTGGTCGCCGCCGCGTCCGGCGGGGAAGGCGAGTCGCTCGTCCACTTCCTCGTCGCGCGTGGTGAGCTGCCTCGCGACGAAGCCCCGCGCCTCGCCGCGAAGATCCCGCCGTACGGACGTCATGCCGGCGCCGCGCTCGTCGCGCACGGATGGCTCCGCCAGGACCAGCTCTGGCAGGTGCTGCGCGCGCACGCCGAATGGATCGCCTCGGCAATCCTCCGCCTTTCACGAGGGACGGCGCAGCTCGAGGCGGATCCTCCGGGACGACTACGCGGAGAGCCCAGCGTCTTCGGCGCGGCGACGGGCGCGGAGATCTTCGTCGATCTCGTGCGGCGCGCGGTGCCTCACGAGGACGCGCTCGAGCGGCTCGGCGGCGAATCGAGTCGCCTCACCGACGGGCCGAACCAGGGGTTGCTTGCAGAGTGCAACCTTCCCCCGCAGGACGTCGAGCTGCTGCATCGGGCGCGCGGTGGGTCCATCGCCGATCTCCTCGCACGCGCGACGGACAGCGAGATCGTCGCCGTCGTCCACGCGCTCTCGCTGCTCGGCGTCGTCGAGGTGGTGCCCGCGCCGGACTTCGCGCGTCGCGATGCGCGCAGCATGCCCGACGCCGAGATGGCCGCGCTCGACGAAGAGGCGATCCGCGCCCGCGTGCGTGCGCGCCTCGAGCTCGTCGAAGAAGGCGACTACTTCGCCGTGCTCGGCGTCACCCGCGACGCAACGGGCTACGAGATCCGCCGCGCGTTCATCGAGCTGCGTCGCGCGTTCGAGCCGTCGCGCATCCTCACGCCGCGCTTGCTCGACCTCACCGACGACGTACGCAAGATCATCGTCGTCCTCGAGGAGGCGTACGAGATCCTCCGCGACAACGCGCGCCGCGAACGCTATCGCCGCGCGATCGACGCACGCCCCGAGTAGGCGATCGCCCGCCAGTACGCGAGGTCGTACGGCACGAGGTCGTCCATTCGAAGCACGATCGCCTGCTGGGACGGGAAGAGAATCGTCTCGATCGATGCTCGCGTGCCAGAGGCGAGCTCGACGACCGCAT
>JAQBQJ010000102.1 GCA_028287065.1 Labilithrix sp.
TCGCGATCTCCGCGAAGATCTCGCGGCGCGTGCGCTCGGGGAGGCGGAATCGATAGTCCTCGACCTCCTCGCTCGGGATGAACGGAAGCGGCTTCGCATCGAGGAGGGGCGTGGTCACCGCGACGACACGCTTGTAGAGGACGACGACCGCGAAGCTGAGGACGCAAACGCGCACGGCCCACGCGACACGCGACGCGGGAGGCGAAGCGAAGTCGAGGAGCGAGAAGTACGGCCGCAGCCGCTTCCACTCAGCGAGGAGCCACTGCATGTCCCCCTCTTTCCTCTCTCAGACCCACTCGTCGTGGGGGCCGGGTAGCGCCTGGCTGGAGGGTGCGGTCGTCGGACGCTGTCGGCCCTGATCGACCTGTACGGCGCGCTCGGCGAGGAGGACCGCGGCAAGCGCATCGCTGCCGGTGCACAGCTCGCCGACGTCACCGTCCGTCAGGAAGCGATGGAACTGCGTGGCCTGCGCGCGGAGCGGCTCTTCCTTGCGGACGCCGAACTGGATTCGGTCCGTCGTTCGGTAGAGCTCCTGCAGGTTCTCGAAGTCCTTGTTCGTGGGCTCGCTTGCCTTCAGCAGGCTGCCGCCGAAGAGCTCGCACGTCTGCAGGATGTAATCGACGAAGCAGACGCCGCGGGTGCCCGTGACGCGGACGGTGCGGATCTTCGTAGGCGTGACCCAGTTCACGTGAACCGTGGCACTGGCGCCGCTGCCCGCGGCGAGAAGAATTTCCGCCGTGTCGAACACGCCCTCGCGGAACGAGACATGACACATCGAGTGTTCGAGCTTCACCGGACCGACGAGGCTGCGAAGGACGTCGATGTCATGGACCGCGAGGTCGAGCAGGACGTTGTTTCCGGACAGGACCGTCTCCGGATAGCCGCCGACGCGCGTGAAGGAGAAGTGAATCGCCGTGCCGAGCCACCCCTCGCGCATGACTTCGCGCAGCTTGCGGACGACCGGATTGAACCGCTCGACGTGACCGACGACGAGCTTCGTACCGCGGTCGTGCGCGGCGGCGAGGAGCTCGCGCCCTTCCACGAACGTGCTCGCGATGGGCTTCTCGACGAGAAGATGCTTGCCCATCGCGATCAGCTGGTGCGCGACCTTGTGGTGGCTTCCCGTCGGGGTCGCGACCACCGCAGCATCGAAATCGACGCCCGCGAGGTCGGCGACGTTGCGGAGCAGCGGTACGTCGCCGGTGCCGCCGGTCGCAACGTGGGAGTCGACCACCGCGACGAGCTGGAAGCCCGGCGTCTCACCCAGCACGCGGAAATGATTTCTTCCCATCCGACCGAGACCGACCAGCGCAATCTTGATCTTGGCGGTCATTTTCATCTCCTTCGGTAGGCGGGCGGAATGACGCTCTTCAGCGTAGCTTCTTCACCTTCGGGCTCGTCCGCTTCATGCGGAGCAGCGCGAACGGAAGCGTCGTACCGAGCGTGGGAACGGACATCAAGAGAAGAGCGAGGCCGAGGCGGTCCGGCCCCTGGACCGCACGGCGGGCTACCATCGAGCTCACGGTCGCGATCGTGCGCGGGATCTGCGTCCGATAGACGATCTTCGAGACCGCCTCCCCATAGTGCGAGGGGCTCGGGACGAGCGCGAACGTGGCGCGCAGACGCCTGAACTCCGCCATCATCGTGTTCTCGAGGTCGTAACCGTCCGCGACCGCTTCGAGGTTCATCTGACGCATGAGGTCGGTGCGCGCGAGGAAATAGCCGTGGAGGACGTCGTCCATTCCCCAGAAACCGAGCGCGAGCTGGAGCACTGTCGACACGCCACGATTGCCCCAGCGCCGGAACGCCGGCATCTCGTGGAGCGATTCGGGGTGCATGAAGCGGCTGCCCTTCGCCACGTCGACATCGGGCATCGTCTCGAGGACCTCGCGAAAGCGCTGCACGAGGGCAGGCTCGCACTGATTGTCGGAGGCGATGACGCCGATGGCATCCATGTCGCCGCGCTCGAGAAGCAGAGAGAACGCGCTCTTGACGGCGCCTCCGATGCCTCGGTTCTTCGGATGATGGATCACGTCGATCTTGTCCGGGTGCTCGCGCTTGAGCCCCTCGGCGATCTCACCGGTGCGATCGGTGCTGCCGTCGTCGATGATGACGAGGAAGTCCATCATGTGGAGGGTCCTCTCCACCGTCTTGCGGAGGAGCGCCTCTTCATTGAGCGCGGGGCACGCGAACGCGATCTTCATCGGTCTCGCGTCAGGAACTATCACAGCTCGCCAGATCAGGGCGAAGGGTCGGCCGCCCGGTACAGGATGTGGTCCGACATTCGGTCGCGAAGCGGGCCGTAAGGCACCTTTCTCTCGGCCGCGAGGCCCTGGACGATCGAGCGCAGGCGAAGCTCGGGCCGCACGCTCTCGTCCCCCCACCACACGGGATGCACGAGGATCTGGAGCACGTGGCTGCGCGGCCGGTCGAGGCTCGCGATGGGCTCTCCCTCACGCCAGCGCGCGCGCGAGTCCGAGACGTACCAGCGAAAGAGGTCTTCGGCGTAGCCGCTGACCCGCCCGGCGACGCGGAGCGGACCTCGCAGGAGATCCTGCACGGGCAGGTGGAACGAGACCGAGCGCACGGGCGCCCCCATGATCCGTTCGAGCGTCGTGCACGCGCGTGCGATGTCGTCCTCGCGGGTGGCGCGGTCCGCGTCTCGCATGCCGCGTGCCACGATGTCGTAGTGGAGGCCGACCTCGTGACCCAGGGCTTGCATGTCATTCAGGAGCGCGGCCGACTCGTCCGAACGTAGGTCGTAGAACGGGCTGTCGATCATGACGTGATACGTCGACTTCACGCTCCACCCGGCCTCGCGACGCGCGAGCTCGCCGGCGATGCGGAGGCTCACGTCGACGTCGTGGCGGACGAAGGCGCTCATCCGGCTCGCGTCCGCGATCACCTCCTCGGCTTCGCCGAGCCGCGCCAGACGGAAACGCGCGTGCAGAGCGGCGTAGAGCTTCTCGAGGTACGCGAAGCTCCAGTCCTCGTCCCACGAGCCGGGTTCGTTGGGAACGTTCTCGGTGAGCGAGGTCACGGCTCAGCCTTTCTGCTTGCGCTCGAGAACACGAGCCGGATTACCGACCACGGTCGTATCGGCGGCGACGTCGCGCAGGACGACGGCGCCGATCCCGACGAATGCGCGATCCGCGATCTTCACGCTCTCGAGCACGGACGCGTTCGGCCCGATCCAGACGCACTCGCCGAGCACCACGCCGCCGCTGAGCTCGGCGCACGCGATCACGAAGGACTTCTTGCCGATGCGGCAGTTGTGCGCGATGTGAACGTGATCGTCGATCTTGGCGTCGTCCTCGACGACGGTCGGCACTAGCGTCCCCTGACAGACGGTCGTGACGGCGCCGATCTCGACGCGGTCGCCGATGACGACGCCGCCGAAATGCAGCATCCGGATGGGGGTCCCGTCCGTGTCGCGCTCGAGTCCGAAGCCGGCCTCGCCGATCACGCAGCCGGACTTCAGCCAGCAGTCCTTCCCGATGCGCGTGTTGTCCGCGATCGTGACGTTCGGCTCGATCCGCGTCCCCTCGCCGATGACGACGCCCTTGCCAATGGACACGTTGGGCCCGACGACGACGCTCGGGTGGACTTGCGCGGGCTCGCTCGCTCGCTCGAAGCGCCCGAGACGCTCGAGCACGAGGAGCGCCTTCACGAAGTCGAAGCGCGGATTGGTCGACCGGAGAAACGCGGCGGCTGCGGGCGGGCGCGTCTCCGCGATGACGCATACGTGCGGAGGGAGCTCGGCAGGGGCTGCCTTCCTCGCGAACGTGAGCGCCTGTGGCTTTGCCGAGGAGAGCGGCACGACGGTCCGGATCTCGACGTCGTCCCCCTCCCACGTCAACCCGAGCTCGGCAGCCAACCGCGATGCCCGCACGGGGCTCTCGAGGCAGTTTCGCATGCGCGCGACTTTAGCTGATCGGCAGGCCGCCGTGTGGGTTACGCACCGCCATCGAGATGGTAAGATGCACGCGCTTTCGCCATGACCTCGCTCGTCTACTTCTTGCTGGTGCACGCGAGCGCTTCGCCGGCTCCGAGGTGCATCGGGTGCTAGAGCTCGAGGAGCGATCGGTCTCATGATGGCCGTCCTGGTAATCCTGACGCTGATCGCGCTCGTGACGTCGATCGCCGTCACGACCGGCGTCCAGAGCCGTGCCGAGGCCGTCATGGCGGGCAGCCTCGTCTTCAACGCGATCCTCGTGCTCCCGATCTACGTCCTCGGGCTGACCCACCACCTCGATCGCCTCACGCTCGGCTCGTCGGTCCTCGTCGAATGCGGCGTGCTCCTCGGGCTCATGGTGCGCCGATCGGGGCTCGCCGCCTTTGGGCCGCTGCCGGTCCGCATGCTCACGCTCGCCGCGCTTCCCGCGCTCGGCATCAGGCGGGCTTGGCAGAAGAAGTCGCTCGTCGCCGCCGCTGCGCTCCTCGCGACCGCGATGTTCCCGTACATGCTGCTCGTCTCCTATCTAGCGCCGGCGTGGCGCGACTGGGACGGGCTCTGGTATCACGAGCCGCTCGTTGCAGTGACGATCCAGTACCACGGCTTTGCCGCCGTGCCGCTGCCGCCCGGGCTGCAGGGGATGAACGGCGTTCACCGGCTCGGTGAGATGACGCAGCTGTGGTTCGGGATCTACGGCGGCCGGCGTGTCGTCGACGTCGCGAATGCCTTCTTCATGCCGCTCTACGCCGCGAGCGTGTTCGCGCTGGTGCGTCGCTACACGAAGGACGTCGCGAGCGGCGTCGCCTGGGCGTCGGCGTTGGTGCTGCTCCCTGCGTACCTACGGCTCGTGCAGAGCACGTTGGTCGACCCGCAGGCGAGCGCTCTGCTTCTCGCGTCGGCGTATTACGTCACGCATCCGAAGCTCAATCGCGCGAACGCGCTGTGGGCCATCCTCGCTACGACGCTCGCTGTCGGGGCGAAGATCTGGTCGATCGTTCCCATCGGACTGCTCTCGATCTTCTTGCTCGTGCGGCTCCTCCGCCGCCACCGAGCGAACGGTGGCCTGGCGACCGCCGGGCTCATCGCGTTCGGGTCGCTGTGCGTGCTCGGTATGCAGGCGACCGTCTACGTCCGCAACCTGATCCTGTTCAAGAATCCCGTGTGGCCGATGATCAGCTACCACAACGAGCGGCTCGGGATTCACTGGGCCGGAGGGTTGCCGATCGACTTCGGGAAGACGCGCGCGGGCGTCGACTTCAACGAGCCGTTCCTCGTGTTCTGCCGCAAGATGCTCGCGCCGCCGTACTCGTTCATGGGTCCGGGCCACTACTGGCAGGTCAACGACTACGGCTTTGCGTGGTCGTGGGTCGTGCTGCCGATCTTCGCGCTCGTGGTGATCGTCGTCGTCGCGCGCTGGTTCGCCGCGTTCCTCGGCACACGCGTCTTCCGCGTGCGGTCCCCTGGGCCGGGCGACGAGGCGCTCTCCTCGGCCATGATGCTCGCGGTCGTCGCCTCGACCTCTCTCTTCCTGTCGCCCGCGATCTTCATCGCGCGCTATCACGTCGCGTCGCTCGGGATGCTTGCGGCGTGTCTGGCGTGGCTCGTGTCGCGGTGGAAGACGTCCCGGTTCTCCGACGACGTCGCGCTGTTCGCCTCGCTCGGCTCGTTCATCTTCATGTGCTGGGCGCCCACGCGGCACGAATTCGTTTTTCTCTATCCGCCCGCGCACGTGCTGAAGTGGCTTCGCACGCCGTATCCGCTTCGCGAGCTCGAGGACATCGGCACGCCGGAGACGCCGAAGCTGCTCGTCGCGCCTGCGAACACCACGACGGCGCTCCTACGCGAGAAGGAGATCACGAAAGGTGATGTCGTCGCGTTCGACTACATCGACTACTACGCGCTGCTCTGGAACAACGACTACTCGAACGAGGTGATCTGGCTCTCGTCGGCGGATCCGCTGGCGGAGGCGGAGCGGGACGGCGCGAAGTGGGTGTACACGCGCGGCGGTACCACGCTGTTCGGGCAGATCGCCGGGAGCCCGCGCTGGGAGCTGATCGGCCCGCTCGAGGCGGAGTCGATGGGAAGCGTGTGGCGCAGGAAGAAGTCCACGGGCAAGTGACGATGAGCGACGGAGCCAGAAAAGACGACGCGCAGCCCGAGCCGGGGCCCCACGGATTCCTGACGTCGCTCGCGGTCATGATCGCGATGTGCGTTGCAGTGGAGCTTTTCTATCGCGACTCGCGAGTGGACCTCAGCCTGCGGAAAGGTTCGAATCACGTCACGGCGAAAGCGCTCGAATACGAGAAGGTCGGCGGCGACATCGTCGTCACCGGCGACTCACGTATCTTCCACGGCATCAATCCCACGGTGATGAACGCGTCACTGCAGGAGCTGAAGGGCAAGACCTACTCGACCTACAATTTCGGCATTCCCTCGGCGACCTTGCCGATCACCCTCATGGTCGCGCACGAGGCGGCGCGACATCAGCCTGCACCGCGCGTCGTCGTCCTCGGCGTCTCGCCGACCGCGTTCAGCTGCTGCGATTCCGTCGGCGCTTCGGGCGTCCAGCCGGGCATGCGGTGGTCGGCCGTACCGTCGTTCGTGAGCGCCGCTTGGTATACGAGCCCGGAGGACGCCGGCAGCAGCGTCTCCTACGGCGCGTCACGGCTGCTCGCGTTCCGCACCGAGCTGAGCGCCGCCGTCCACGATTTCGTGCTTCCACAGCCCTTCACGTTCCAGGACCACGGGTACAACTCCTTCGGCAATCGCGTCGCACCCGCGCAGCAGGACATCCGCGCCCGCGGTCGCGCGGGCCCGTACGCCGAGCTCATGGACAAGTCGAAGGGCGCTTACCTCCATCCGTTGCCCGGCAAGCTCCTCGACGAAGCGATCAGCATTCTCGAGCGCGCTGGAGTCAGGGTGGCCGTAGTCGCCACGCCGCAGGCACGTCAGCTCGATTGGTATCTCGACGAGACGCACACGTACTTCGAGTACCTGGCCGAAGTGAAACGCATCACGTCGAAGCACGGCGTGCCGTTCTTCGACATGCACGCGCCGCCCGGGATCGAGAACACGGATTTCGTCGACGGCGATCACCTCTCGGAGCCCGGCGCCACGGCGTTCACCAAGCTCGTCGCAGCGGAAGTCGTCGCGCCGCTAGTGCCGTGAGAGCGCCAGGGCGGCCGCCTCGCGCTCGTCCTCCCGCATGCCGTAGAAGAGCGGGAGGTTCACGACCTTCTCGCAGAAGGCCTTCGAGTGGCGGAGGTCGCCGTGCGCGATCGCACCGGCGCTCTTCGCGGGCGGCTGGACGTCCATGGTCTCGGGATACGTGCGCG
>JAQBQJ010000107.1 GCA_028287065.1 Labilithrix sp.
AGCGCGATCGCGATCATCGGCGCGCGTCGCGACTGGAACCAGCGATCGCTGATCCATCCCGATGCGAGCGCGCCCACGGCACCCGCGAGCGGGAACACGGCGACCTTGAGCGCCGCGAGCAGCACGCCCGAGGCATGCAGCTTCTTGAGGTGGCCCGGCGCCCAGTCGAGGAAGCCGTAGCGGACGATGTCGAGCCCGAACAGCGCGAGCGCGAGCACCCAGATGCGCCCATTCGTGAACGTGAGCCAGAGCGTCTCGCGCAGCGGCGCACGCACCACGTCGCCGGCGGCGTCCCGCGGGACCGCGGCGACCGCAGGCGCCTCGCCTTCTGCCGGTCGCTCCTTCATGCGGAAGAACGCGTGCACCGCGGCCATGCCGAGCACGATCGCGGGGACGACGAACGCCGCGCGCCAGTCGTTCGAGAACGCCGTGACGAGCGCGCCCGACGCGACGATCGTGATCGCGGAGCCGAGCTGGTAGCTCGTACCGACGATGCCCATCATGCGTCCGCGCTGCGTGGGCGTGAACCAGTTGGCCATGACCTTCACGGTCGGAGGCCAGCCGCCGGCCTGGAAATAGCCGTTCGTGAACCAGAGCACGAGCAAGAGCGCGGCGATCGGACCGAGCGTCGCCTGCGGAGCGACGACGTGCACGACGCTCGTGACGCCGCTCGCGAATCCGGGCAGCACGGGCCCGAGCAGGCTCGCGATCGGAGAGGCCATCGCGAAGAGGAGACAGGCGGTGACCGAGCCGATCATGCCGACGAGCAAGATGCGCTTCGGCCCGTAGCGCTCGGCGAGCTGCCCGTTCACGAGCTGGCCGAAGGCGTAGCCCACCTTGAGGGCGCCGAGCACGAAGCCCATCTCGAGGGGATCGATCGAGAAGCTGCGCTCGATCTCGACGCGCGCCGGACCGATGTTCACGCGGCACACGTAGAACGCGCCGTACGTGATCCAGACCACGAACAGCGTCCGCCACTGCGCCTTCGACAGGTCGAGCGAGCGCTTCACCGGCGACATCGTCCGCCCAGCCTACCCGAAGCTTGGCCGCCTGCGGTTGGCGGTGCGATGACAAGGGTGTGAGCTTTGCGAGCATCCCGCCGGAAGCGCTTGCGCTCGTGGCGGCACTGGCCCTCGCGGTCGCGTTCGTGCAGGCGCTCTTTCTGGCGGGCCGGCGCTGGGCGAGGCGGCGCCGGATGGCTATCCGCATGGAGCGAGCGCAAGACGGCGAGGAGCGCGCGGCGCGGCTCCTCGAAGAGCATGGCTTCGTGGTGAGCGGCGCGCAGGCGGTGGTCGAGCATGCTGTGCGCATCGACGACCGCGTCGTCGTGGTGGCGCTCAGGGCAGACTATCTCGCGGAAAAGAACGGCGCTCGCTACGTCGTCGAGGTGAAGACGGGCGCGCTCGCACCGAAGATCGAGACGAGCGCCACGCGCCGCCAGATGCTCGAGTATCGCATCGCGTTCGACGTCGACGGCGTCGTGCTCGTGGACGCCGAGTCGGGGCGCGTTCACCAGGTGACGTTCCCGGCGCTGGAGCGGCTCGCGCGTCCGACGTCGAGCGGCTGGCGCTTCGTGGCGGTCGCGATCGCCGCGGCGGCGGCTGTCGTGGTGCTCGCCTTCTTCCGGAACTAAGGACGGTCTCCGGAACCAAGGACGGGAGGTCAGAGGTCGTCGTCGTCGAAGGGGCGGCGGGCGTCGCGGATGGCTTTTTCGCTCTTCTTCAGCTCCTTCGCGAAGAGCGGGGAGCGCGCGAGGACCTCGTCGAGCTTCGCGTCGGCCTCGGGTGGGACGTGCGCGCGCGCGTTCCAGGAGTCCTCGAACATCATCTCGGTGGCGGCGACGGCGAGGGAAGGGAAGGCGCCGTCGGGGACCTCGCCCGTGCCGACGATCAAGAGGCGCGTCCAGAGCGCCTTCATGGCGTGCGTGAAGAGGCTCTCGAACGGCTTGCCCTGTAGGCCGACCTCGGCGCGGAGCTCCTTCGTCGATCGTGGCGAGACCTCGCGAAGGCGCTCGAGGATCTCGTTCGCCTCGTGCGGCAGCCCGGCAAAGAGATCGCCCGCGCGGGTGAGGCGACCGAGGAGCGCGTGGAAGACGGGCAGCGAGAAGAACGTGGCGCGTCCGCGGAACCACTTGGCGTAAGCGACGTCGCTCGAGCGGGCGAGCCGCTCGCGCAGATGCCAGACCTCGGCGACGCGCGGATCGGCATCCGCGTCCCAGGACCAATTCATCTTGCGCTTCGGGTATGCGGCGCTCCAGAGCGACGCGGGCTCGGGCTTGTTGTCGATGGGATAGACGAGACAGATCCCGAGACGGTCGATGATCGAGACGGCGCGATCGATCTTCACGGTCGCACTATGGCAAACGGCTTGGAGGCCCGCGAGCTCATCCCTAGGGGCAAAACGAACCACGTCCCCTGACCCCGGTTCGTTTTAGGAACCGGGGTTCGAAAACGAACCGGGGTTCGAAAACGAACCGGGGTTCGAAAACGACGTGGCTACTCGACGCTCCACAGCTCCGTGCCCGGCGGGACGTCGTCCGGCGTCACGCCGTGGAGGCGGTACATCGCGTACGGCGGGAGGGGGCCGCGCATGTGCGCGACGTCGACCTCCGCGGAGACGTCGCGCGTCGTGCCGTCGGCGAAGCGGAGCTGCACCGGAAACTTTCCCTTCGGCGGGGCCGCCGCCGTGAAACGCGGCATGAGCACGACGCCCGGGCCCTTCGCCACGAAGGCATCCTCGATCACAAGGAGACGCGTCGCCATGCTCGCACCTACTTCTTCGTCTTCTTCAGCGGCGTCTTCCACAGATACACGTAGTGCTCGCGGTTCTTCGGCTCGCGATGGTCGCGCGCGATGACCGTCCACGTCTTCTCGGGGTCGACGCCCTCCATGTCGAAGTCGTGCGAGACGATGCGCGAGCCCGGCTTGAGCTTCTCGAGCTGCGGGATCAGGCGCACGTTCAGCTCAGGCAGGAGGTACAGCGTGACGACGGTCGCCTTCGAGAGATCGACGTCGAAGATGTCCTTGTGCTCGATCGTGACGAGGTGCTCGACGCCGTTGCTCTTCACGTTCGCGCGCGATTCGGCGACGCGCTTCGGATCGATGTCGAACCCTACGGCGTGGATGCCGAACTTCTTCGCCGCGTTGATCACGATGCGACCGTCGCCGCAGCCGAGATCGTAGAGGACGTCGTCTTTGCCGATCTTCGCGACCTCGAGCAGTTTGTCGACGACGTTCTGCGGCGTCGGTACGTACTCGATGTCGGGAACGCGATCCGCGAGGTCGTCGGCGGGCTTGGCATCGGTCGCGGCCGGGGCGGCGGACGTGGTCGTGGGCGGCGCCTTCGCCGCGGCGGGAGCGGAGGCCGCCGGCGGGTCGACCGGCATCGCGTTCGGCTTCGGTGTCGCGGGCGGCGGCTCGTTCGCGGGCGAGCACGACACGGTCAGCGCGAAGCAGGCGACGGCGAGCAGCGAGGAAGAGCGAGCAAGATCGATCATGGGCGCCTCCGAGAGACGCGCACCTTACCAGATCGCTCGGGGACCTCTAGAATCGCCCGTCGATGCGGCCCGTGACGTTCGCGACGTTGGCGCTCATCGTGCTGCTTGCCGCATGCGGAGCGAAGGGCGGCGGGGAAGCGGCGCGGCCGCCGCCACCGCCGGTCGCGGATACGTGCGCGACGCGGATCCCACCGCGCGACGACGCGAGCAGCGACGGAGGCGCGAACGAGAACGCCACGAGCACGAGCACGAGCGCGATACCCCGATCGCTGTTCGTCGTGCACGCCGAGGTGCCGCTCGCAGGGATCGCGAAGGCGCTCGAAGGGAAGGTGCCGCTGCGCGTCGCCGAGGAGCGCGATCACGATCTCGGACGGGCCGGCCACCTCGAGTACACCGTCGACCGCGGGCGGTTCACGGTGCGCGTCGAGGTCGACACGCTCGTCGTCGAGTCCGTGCTGCAAGGCCGCGCGCAGGCCTGCGCGAAGGGCCGTTGCTACGCCGGGTGCGCGCCCGAGGCTCGCGTCACCGCCAAGGTGCCGCTTCATCTCGGTGCAGACTACAAGCTTCGTACGTCCGAGGTCCGCGTCGACGTGACCAAGCCCTGCGAGGTCCGCGCGCTCGGCGGGCTTCTCACGATCGACGTGACCCCCGTGCTCCGCGGCGCGCTCGCGCAGCAGTCGCGGAACGTGCAGGCGTCGATCGATCGCGAGCTCCCGGACCTGCGCCCGGAGGTGGCGCGCCTCTGGACCGAGCTCGGCAAGACGCGCGAGCTGCCGCTCGGGATGTGCGTCGTTCTCGCGCCCGAGGAGATCACGCAGGGCCCGGCCACGGGGAACCCCGTCAACGCACGGCTGCAGTTCGGGCTGTTCGCGCGGCCGGAGGTGCGGGTGAAGTGCGGTTCGAGCACGAGTCCGAGCACGAGAGCACTGCCCGCGTTGCGCGACGATCCCGCGTTGCCGAGGGTAGGCGACGTTCATCTCGCGATTGTCCTGCCCGACGACGCGCCCGCGCGCGCGCTCGAGCGCGACGTGATCATCGACTTCGGAGGGCGGCGGTCGCGCATCGCGAAGGCCTCCGGCGCCGTGTCGGCGCTCACGCTCGATCTCGCCGGGGAGGTCTGCGGCGACGTTCGCGTCAGCGCGAGCGGCGTCGCCTGGAACGATCCGCAGTCGCTCCGCCTCACCGGAACCGCGCCGCTCGCGCTCGAGTCCGATCGGCTCGCGAGCGCCGGGCTCGATGCCGCTCGTATCGGCCCCGCCATCGAGCATGCGCCGATCGCGCTCCCGATCGCACTGACCGCATTGCCGTCGACGCTCCCCGAGCTCGCGCGCGCGATGTCCGACGATCACGTCAGCATCGCCGTGACCGTCGACAGCGCGCAGCCGGAGTCCGCGTCACTGCGCGGGGCCGAGCCCGTCGCCGTCGCGCTCCTGCGAGGTGCGGTCACGCTCGTCGCGAAGTAGGATTCCCTCGTGTACCACCCCGACGGCCCCACGTTCCTCGAGCTGATGCGCCAAGCGCTCGCGTCCACCGAGCGCGGCTACGATCTCATCGCGCCGAAGTTCGACCGCACGCCGTTCCGCACGCCGGACGTCGTGCTCGAGGCGATGATGCGCGCGATCGCGGAGGAGACGCCCGCCGCTCGCCCCGTTCGCGCCGCCCTCGACGTGTGCTGCGGGACCGGCGCCGCCATGACCCATTTGCGTGCGCTCTGCACCGAGCGCGTCGCGGGGCTGGATTTCAGCCACGGGATGCTCGACGAAGCGCGCCGTCGCGTCGCCGCTGCGCCAGGCAGCGCGGCCGTCGAGCTCGTCCACGGCGACGCGCTCGCGCTTCCGTTCGACGGCGAGTTCGACGTCGTCACCTCGGTCGGAGCGTTCGGTCACATCCTCCCCGAAGACGAGGACCGGTTCGTCTCCGGCATCGCGCGCGCCCTGCGGCCGGGCGGACGCTTCGTCTTCGCCACCGCCGAGATGCCGCCGGTCACGAGCGCGTCGTGGTGGATCTCGCGCAGCTTCAACGCGGTGATGCGCGTGCGCAACGCGCTCCTCAGCCCGCAGTTCATCATGTACTACCTCACGTTCCTCTGGCCGGACGTCCGCATGCGCCTCGAACGTCACGGCCTGCGCGTCGAGGCACGTCGTGGCCTGTGCCCGGCGCCCTTCGAACGCGCGATCATCGCGATCGCCACGAAGGACTGAGCTCACTTCTGACCGAGCAGCGTCTGCACGCGATCGGCGACGAGGACGAGGATCTGCGAGCACGGCTCGCACGTGCCGCCGCAGCACGTGGGCCACTGCTCTCGCGGCTGGCCGAGCAGCGGTCGCACGCAGTCGCGGTAGTAGCTCTCGAGCCCGAGCTCGTCGCTCGCCTTCTCGAGAGCGGCGTCGAGACGGGCCTTCGCGTCGTCTGCGTCCGAAGCCATCGCCGTACGAGCTTAGTGCAGCTACTCGTCGCTCGCGAATACCACGCGACCGAGCTTCGCTTCCTCCGCCGGGGCGTGGGCGCGTTCCTCTTCGAGCGCCTCGGCCTCGGCCTCGAGGTCGGCGAAGCGATAGCGCACCTCGCCCTCGGGGCCGACATCGACGTCACCGCCGAGATCGACGACTCGCGCCGTGATCTCCTTCGACGTCGGATCGACGCCGGTGGCGACGCGGTACGCAACGCGCAGCGCCTCGTCCGGCACGGGCTCCTTCTTCGGCGCGCGCGTGAGCACCTCGCGCAGGATCGCGAGACGCGCGTTCTCCTGCGCGACCTTCTTCTCCTTGCGGCTCCGCGCGAGCGCCCGCAGCGCCGGCAACGCGAACAGCGCGAGCGAGAACAGGAACGGCACGAGGCCGAGCGCGATCGGCACGCCGTCGTACGGCAGCACGATCGGAGGAGCGCCGCGCGCCGGATGCGTGGTCAGCAGCGTGAACAGGTTCGAGATCGTGAGCCCGTTCGCGAGGACCCATGCGCTCGCGAGGAGGTTGAACGCGTTGAGCAGCGCAATGGCGAGGTTCGAGCCTCCGCTGTTCCCGGTGAGCGGCGGGAGCGTCGCGGGCGTCTCCCATGCGGCGCGTCGCGACGGAGCCGTCGCGCGAGCCGATGTACCCGATGTGCTCGCGGCGACCTCGGCGGTCCGCCGCAGGCCTTCGAAGCGATAGACGATGCCGCCCTGCTCGGCGACCTCGACGGTCCCTTCGTGGTCGAGCATGAGGCGCGCCATCAGCGGATCGGCTTGATCGCGAGGCAAGCCCGTGACGCGCATGACGTCGGCGAGGCCGATCCGGCCCTTCTGCACCCGGATCTCCTCGAGGATGCGCGTGCGCATGGCATGCGGATCCTCCGGCGGCAGCGTCGGCCCGAAGACGAAGCGGTTCACCTTCTCGTAGAACGGGATCTCGTTCGGATCGCGCCCGCTGACCCGGCGCGGCCCCGCGTAGCGGTCGGCGTAGGCGCCGCCGTAGCCGTACCCGTAGCCGTAGTACAGCGGTGAGAACGGGTGGAACGTCCAGAAGAGCGCGTCGCCGATCGCGCGGAGAAGCCCGCCCATGAGCCCGGCGGAGGCGCCGACGCCGTCGTCGCGATCGGACTGCCTCGCGAACGTGAGGCCGATGATGATCGCGACGAAGATGAGCGCGTACGCGACCATCGCGATGAGCAGCCATGCACGTACGACGAAGCGCCCGGCGGCGAACAGCGCCTTGCCGATCGCGGAGAGGACGCGCGAGGTGGCCTCGCGCGTCTCCCACGGTTTCGTGAAGCCGTTCGGAAAGACATGGACGAGATCGCCGTCCTCCGTCACGCGCAGGTGTCCGCGATACTCGCTCGTCAGGAAGTGGAGGCCCGACTCGGCGTCGCGGAGCGGCAGGCCGCTCGCGACGGACGCGTCGGCGACCGTCATCGGCTTCGTAGGATCGGCGATCTTACGGCGGAGCACATCCGCGGCCGCGGGCGGCTCCATCGAGCGAGGGGCTTCGAGCACGGCGACAACCTAAGCCTCCCCGCGGAGTTGCGCCACGGTCGCCAGTGCCGCTCAGCTCACCGCGCCGCCATCAGGCCCAGCGCCGCGTACTTGGCCAAGGTTCCGCCGTCGCCGAGCGTCCGCCGGAAGTTCGGCACGAGCTCGCGGCGCATGAGCAGCTGGTCCGTCGCATAGCCTCCGAGCCCCGCGAGCAAGCCCGTCATGAGGGAACGCCGGCGCCCGGTGGCGGAGAGGACGCCCTCGTAGATGATCGCATACGCGAGAAGGCCGGCCGCGAGCACGCCCGCGCCGGCGAGCGTCGCCGACCGGTCGAAGCGCTTCCGCGCCCTGCGGGGACCGAGGCCGACGGCCGTGGCCATCGCATTCAGGCCGCCCCACGGGGATCCGGAGCGGAGCTGCGATGCCACGAGCATGGTCGCCCCGCAGGCAACGGTCATCGCCAGCGTCGAGCCGATCGTGCGCCCGATGAAGCCCGGGGCCGAGCGGCGGCGCCCGAACCAGCTCCGCCTGCCGATCGTCTCCTTGATGGGCGGAAGGCCGTACCCCATCGATTCGTTGTCCCTCGTCATCGTCATGGTCTCACCTCGGGTTGGGGTTCGTCGTCCGAGCACTCTCCGTGCCGGACGGATCGATCGCCAGTCGCACGCCGCAGTGGTCCGAGTAGGTGGTCGTGATGCGCCGTCCGGCCGCTTCGATGCCGAGCGGTTCGTCGAGGATCCGCTGCGGCCACGTGTAGAGTTGGCGCATGAGCTCCGGAGCATCGTTCGGTCCACTGACGCCGCTCGAGACGGTCGTCCTGAGGAGCGCACCCGAGGACGCGCGCGTCGTCGTCGCCCCATCGCGAGGCGGGATGGTCACGCGCTTCGAGGCCTTTGGTGCGCCGGTGATGTTCCTCGATGTCGCGTCGCTCGTGGACGAGACGAAGAACGTTCGCGGTGGAAACCCGGTGCTGTTCCCTTCACCCGGTCCGCTCGCCGGCGACCGCTTCACGCGTGACGGCCGCTCCGGCAGCATGAAGCAGCATGGCTTCGCGCGGCAGCGTGCATGGTCGGTGGTCGACACGAAGGGCGAGTCCGAGGTCACGCTCGAGCTCGCATCGGACGACGCGACGCGCGCGCAGTACCCGTGGGACTTCGTCGCGACGCTCCGCTACGCGCTCGCCGGCACGACGCTCACCATCGAGACGCGCATCGAGAACACGGGCAAGGACGCGATGCCCTTCGCGCTCGGGTTCCATCCCTATTTCTACGTGCCCGACGCCGACAAGCCGCGCGCGCGGATCCCGACTGCCGCGACGCGCGCGTTCGACAACGTGACGAAGAAGGTGATCGACGTCAGCGGCCCGATCGATCTCACCGTGAAGGAGGTGGACCTCCACTTGTTCGACCACGGCAGCACGAGCGCGACGCTGGAACGAGGGAGCGACCGGATCGTCGTCGGCGCAGGACCCGAATTCGGGCGCTGGGTGGTGTGGACGCTCGCCGGCAAGGACTTCGTGTGCCTCGAGCCGTGGACGGCGGCCGCCGATGCGCTGAACACGGGCGAAAAGCTGATCGAGCTCGCGCCGGGCGAGGCCAAATCGCTGACCGTGACGATCGGCCTCGACCGGGGGTGAGCGGCCGCGGGCCTCCGACCGTTCACCGGTGAACGATCTCGGCGGTGCGCGATTTCGCGGACTTGGAGATCGTTCACCTGTGAACGAACGGCTCCCCGCGCGAGAGGCACTCCCTTGGGGGGCACGGCGCAGGCCGAGCGCATCTCTTAGGTCCGCGTAAGAGGGGTCGCGCGGGGCCCCTCTTCGTCATCGCGCGTCGTCCTTCTTCGGCTTGCAGGTTGCGAGATCGCTCTGGCGGACGAGGAGGCGCGTGCCTTCCGTGATCGTGACGAGCGGCACGTGCACGCGGACCTCGGCCCAATCCTTGTCGCGAGCGATGACGTCGAACGCCCCGGACGGGCGAAGCGTTCCCACGGTCGTGCGCGATTCTCCGATCTTCGCGACGAGCGGGACGGCGGTGGGGCAGGAGAGGTGCTCGCCTGCGGGCGCGATCGCGGGCGCCGCAGCCGATGCGGAGGCCGATGCCGATGCCGACGGCGCCACCGCCGCCTTCGTCGCTCCTCCGTCTGCGCCCTTCGGCGCGCCCGCGTCGGTCAGCGGATCGAGATCGCTCTCCGCGATCCATCCGTGGATCATGACGACGCTGCCGAACCAGCCGATGTGCGCGCGGCCCGACACCTTCTCGAACACGGCGACGGCGGCGTTGTCGGTGGGCTTCACCTGGATGCGAGCGACGGCCTCGCCGACGGGGAGACGGCTCACCGCGATCTTGCGCCCGGTCTTGAGCATCGCGCCCGGCGTGGTCTTCCACTTCGCGCCGGGGATGACGTCGGTAGGGAGGAAGTCGCGACGCTCGATCGCGAAGAGACCACACGGCCCGCGCGCGCGGAGCGGCCCGTCGACCACCTCGACCGACTCACCGAGCTGCACCTCGGCTTCGAGCTCGAGAGACGTCGCCTTGACGACGTGAAGCTCCGTGTGCGGGAGCGCCGCTGCGAATGCGCCGAGCGCGAGCGGCCCTGCGGCATAGAGCGGGAACGTGCGCTCGGCGAGGCCGTGCAGCTCGACGGGCGCGCCCACCACGCGAAGCCAGAACGGCATGTCCTCGTCGCCGGGGATCGCGAGATCGGCGCGCAGCTCGAAGCGGGCGATGCCGACCGCGCCGGTCGTGCCGACCTTCATGTAAGGAGGAGCGATGCCCGACGCACGCACCGGGTACTCGGCGAAGGGACGGAAAAGCTCGGTCTTCAGCGTGCACACGCTCGGCGCCTTCTGCACCTCCGCGGGGAGCGGGATCGCCTCGGCGCTGGCCGCGCTCGTGGCGCTGCCTGATCCTCCGTGGCCTCCGTCGCCCCCCTGCGAGGTCTCCTGATTGCGGCATGCGGACGCGGTCGTGACGGTGATGAGCGCGAGCACGGCGATCCTCGAAGGCGACATGGCGCGGGAGTCTACCGTGTCGCTTGCCGGCGGGGATCGGCTTCGGGCACCTTCGTTCCATGGCGAAGGCAACGCGCGCCTCGGACGACGTACCCGATCGGGCGGTTTGCGCGCTCCTCTTGATCGACGTCATCAACGATCTCGAGTTCGTCGGGGGCGAGAAGCTCCTCCCACGCGCGCTGCCGATGGCGAAGAAGCTCGCGCACCTCGTGCAACGAGCGCGCAAGGCGCGCGTCCCCGTCATCTACGTGAACGACAACTTCGGGCGCTGGCGATCGGACTTCCGCGCGCAGGTGCGTCACTGCCTCGACGACGGCGTGCGCGGCCGCTCGATCGTGGAGCTGCTGCGACCGAACGACGAGGACTACTTCGTCCTGAAACCGAAGCACTCGGCGTTCTTCTCGACGGCGCTCGAGACGCTGCTGCAGGCGCTCGAGACGGAGACGCTGATCCTCACGGGCCTCGCCGGCGACAACTGCGTCCTCTTCACGGCGCACGATGCGTACATGCGCGACTACCGGCTCGCGGTGCCGTCGGACTGCATCGCATCCGAGAGCCCCACGAGCAACGCGTGGGCGCTACGCCACATGGCGAGGTTCCTGAAGGTCGACACGCGCATCGGCGCGCACGTCGACTTCCGATCGCTGAAGCGACGGAACCGCCGCGGCGGCAGGCAGCGGAACGTCACGCACGGCGGATGACGGGCCGAGGACCGCCTCACGGCACGACGCGGAAGCGCACGATCTTCTCGGCGCCAGGCGCATGGACCTTCACCGAGGTCTCGCCGGTGCCCTTGGCGATCATGTCCTCGACGTCGGTCGAGCCGATGAGCACGGCGCTGTCCGGCTGGAGGATCGACGCGTCGGCATAGTCGAACGACATGCCGTGGCGCGCGAAGACCGCCTCGCCGCCGTCCACGTCGTACACGCGCGATTCGAGCTTCACCTTGAAGCCGTTCTTCACCTCGTACACGCCGCCCATGTCGACGGCGCCTTCTTTGACGGTCACGTCGATGCGCGCCGCAGGTCGCACGTGGAGCGTGACGCGGTCGATGAGCGTGCCGGCGCCGTCGACGATCTCGAGCTTCGGGTCGCCAGCGTTCAGCGTCTCGATGTCGAGGGAGAGGCTGCACGACTTCTTCTCGGCGGTCGCGCACGTGTCGCCCGGCTCGATGCTGCGGGACTGGCTGCTCGCTTTGCTCGTCGTCGTGCACGAGCACGACTCGCGCTGCGCCGAGACCTTCGCGAGCGCCGAATCGACGATGCGGGCGAACGGGCGGACGTCGGGATCGCCGCCCTCGGACGAGACGGTGACCAACGACCCCTGGAGCGCGGAGCGATCGAGGCCGCAGCCGAAGAGGCATCCCCGGCCGCTGTACGAGAAGCGAAGCGCCCCGTTGTCGCCGTCGGTCTTGTCGCCGAGGCTCGCGGAGCACGCCACCGACGAGAGGGAGAGGAGGACGGCGGACGAAGCGAGGAGAAGGCAGGAAGAGCGCATGATGGGAGGGCGCTCTGCGACGACCGTTCCAGCAGCTCGACCGTGGCCTTACACCCTGGTTTTTCGCGTATTTCGCGATCGCCGTCGGCCGGGTGTGAACGGCGCGTCACGTGCCATCTTCGTTGCGCGTCGCGGTGGGGCCGCGGTTATGCTCCCGGCCATGGCTGCCACCACTGTCGTCGTCGAAACGGACCTGGGGACCTTCGAAATCGCGCTCGACGAGGAGCGCGCGCCGAAGAGCGTCGCGAACTTCCTCGAGTACGTCGACGCGAAGCACTACGACGGCACGATCTTCCACCGCGTGATCCCCGGCTTCATGGCGCAGGGCGGCGGCTACGATGCGAAGTACGAGAAGCGCGCCGTGCACGAGGCCGTCGAGAACGAGGCCGACAAGACGCGCAAGAACACGCGCGGGACCGTCGCGATGGCGCGGACGAGCGATCCTCATTCGGCGACCGCGCAGTTCTTCGTGAACGTCGCCGACAACGGCTTCCTCGATCACACCGCGAAGTCGGGCAGCGGCTGGGGATACACCGTGTTCGGCGAGGTCACGTCCGGCATGGACGTCGCGGACAAGATGGTCGCCGTCGACACCGGAGCCCAGGGCCCGTTCGCGAAGGACGCGCCCACAAAGCCGATCGTCATCAAGTCCGTGCGCCGCAAGTAGCGGCGATGCACGCAGTACCCCACGGCTCCGCCAGCAGACGCGCTCGTCTCGCGCTCGCGCTCTTCGCGTGCGCTTTCGGGTCGTCGTGCGCGTCCGCGCATCCCGCACGACGCGTCGCGCCGCCTCCCCCGGTGGTCGCCGCGGCGCCGCCGGCTCCGCGCGAGATCCTGCTCCCGCCGCGCATGCCGCCGGCCGTCGTCGCGGAGACGTCGCTCGATCCCGAGCGCGATGCGCGCTTCGCTTCCGTCGATGCCGCGGTGTCCGCCGCGATCGACGCCGGGAAGATGCCCGGATGCGTGCTCGTCGTCGGCCGCCACGACGAGGTGCTCTTCGAGAAGGCGTACGGCTCGCGCGCGATCCTCCCCGAGCGCGTGCCGATGACGCTCGACACGGTCTTCGATCTCGCGTCGCTCACCAAGCCGCTCGCGACGTCGACCAGCGTGATGATCCTCGTCGAGCGCGGGAAGGTCGACCTGAAGGCGCCGGCGTCGCGCTACGTGCCCGAGCTCGCGACGCTGCCGCCGTTCACGGTCGAGCAGCTCCTGATGCACACGAGCGGGCTGCCGGCCGCCACGCCGATCTCGGATTACGTGAGCGTCGACGCCACGGATCACAGCGGGGTGATGAAGAAGATAGGCGAGGGCCTCGTCGGGAAGCTGAAGACGCAGCCCGGCGAGCACTTCCTGTACTCGGACGTCGGCTTCGTCGTCCTCGAGGAGATCGTGCGGCGCCGCGCGGGCAAGGACCTCGCGACGTTCACGCGCGAAGAGGTGTGGGGTCCGCTCGGGATGAACGACACCGGCTATCTCCCGGGAACGTCGCTGCGCGAGCGTGCCGCGCCCACCGAGCAGCGCGACGGCGAGTGGATGATCGGCGACGTGCACGATCCGCGCGCGTGGGCGCTCGGCGGGATCGCAGGTCATGCCGGCGTGTTCTCGACGGCCGGCGATCTCGCGCGCTACGCCCGCGCGATGCTCTCGAAGGGCACGCTCGACGGCAACCGGATCGTCAGCGAGAGGACGTTCGACACGTGGACGGCGCGCCGCGACACGTCGAGCGGCGGTCGCGCGCTCGGCTGGGACAAGGACAGCCGGTTCGCGTCGCATCGCAGCACGCTCCTGTCGCCGCGCGCATTCGGGCACGGCGGGTTCACGGGCACGGTCATGTGGATCGATCCGGGAAAGGACCTCTATGTCGTCTTCCTCTCGAACCGCGTTCATCCGGACGGGAACGGCTCCGTGAATCCGCTCGTCGCACAGCTCGCCACCCTCGCGATCGACGCGAGCGAGGTGAAGACCGGGATCGACGTCCTCCGCGCCGAGTCGTTCGAGCGCTTGAAAGGGGCACATATCGGCCTCGTCACCAACGCGAGCGCGCGCGCGAAGGACGGCACGAGCACGCTCGACGTGCTCCGGAGCGCGCCGAACGTCACGCTGTCGGCGATCTTCTCGCCGGAGCACGGCATCCAGGCAGCGGCCGAGGGAAAGATCGCCGACGGCGCCTACCACGGCGTGCCGGTGTACAGCCTGTACGGCGATCGCGCGTCACCCACGTCCACGACGCTCGACGGGATCGATACGCTCGTCTTCGATCTCCAGGACGCCGGCGCGCGCTTCTACACGTATGCGTCGACGATGAAGCTCGCGATGAAGGTGGCGGCCGACAAGAAGCTCCGCTTCGTCGTGCTCGATCGACCGAACCCCATCGGCGGCACCGAGGTGTCCGGGCCGGTGCTCGAGCTCGCGGCCGGTGAAAAGAGCGGGAAAGCCGCGTCGTTCGTGAACCATCATGCGCTCCCCATCCGTCACGGCATGACGGTGGGCGAGCTCGCGAAGCTGTTCGCGGACGACGAGAAGCTCGACCTCTCGCTCGACGTCGTGAAGATGCAGAACTGGAGCCGGCGGCAGTACTTCGATCACACCGGCCTCACGTGGGTGAGCCCTTCGCCGAACCTGCGCTCCGTCGACGAGGTGGTGCTCTATCCCGCCGTCGGCCTGCTCGAATCGACGAACCTCTCCGTCGGACGCGGCACCGACACGCCGTTCGAGGTGCTCGGCGCGCCTTTCGTCGACGGCGAGGCGCTCGCGAAGAACGTGACCGCGCGCGCGATCCCCGGTCTCGCGGTCGAGGCGATCACCTTCACGCCGAAGGCGAGCCCCCACCAGGGCAAGACGTGCAAGGGGCTGCGCCTGCGCGTCACCGATCGCACGCGGTTCGAGCCGGTGCGCGCCGCGCTGGGGATCGCGCTCGCGCTGCAAGAGCTTCACGCCGGCGAGTGGGACCTCGAGCACGTCGACCGCATGCTGCAGAGCAAGACCGCGCTCGAGGCCATCAAGGCGGGCAAGAGCATCGACGCGATCGCCGCGACGTGGTCGGCGTCGCTCGCGATGTTCGTGAAGAAGCGCGAGCGCTTCTTGCTCTACTGAGGCTGCGCCGTACGCGCGAGCTCGCGCCGCAGGCGAATCCCGTCGCGGAGCGTCCACGCGCCGCCGGCGAAGAAGATGAGGAGCGCGAGGCCGAGGCCCGGCGTGGGCCGGCCGCCGTGAAGGAACGCCGCGATCGTGAGGCCGACGCCGGCGCAGAGCGCGAGCGTGCCGGTGATGATGCGCTTGGTGGCGATCATCTTGGCGATCGAGCGGTCGATCGTGCGGGGCATCGTCTTCATCACGGGGAGGGGTCTAGCACGGGGTCGCCGGAGGCGGGAGCGGAGGCGGAGGCGGAGGCGGAGGCGGACGCGGAGGCGGAGGCGGAGGCGGGAGCGGACGCGGAGGCCGCCGCGGACGCGATTTCCGGGTCGGCGCCTGCGTCGAGACGGGGATGCGGCGGGCGCGGCGGGGCGAGGGGAGGAGAGAGAGGGAGGCGTTCGGTGCGGACGCGATCGAAGAACGTCAGCGACATCTGGATGTCCCACTCCGCGAGCGTGTGACCTCCTTCGCGGATGACCATCGCGTGCGGCCACGACTCGCGCGTGAGATCGGCGTCGAGGTGGAGGACCTCGGGGCTCGACGGATCGTCGTCGGCGTCGACGAGGAGCATCGGAGGCTTTTCCCCGACCGGCGTCATCGGTGCGACCGGACCGGCGTGCGCGACGGTGACGGCATCGAACGGAACGAGCGCGCGCGACGCGATGAGCGACGCGAAATACCCGCCGTTCGAGAACCCGAGGAGGACGCGACGCGCCGGCCGTGCGCGACGCTCGGCCTCGGCGAGCGCGACCGACCAGCGACCGACGAACGCAGGTCCGTCGGATGCATTGCGCTCGTTGCTCGGCCAGCACCACCACGCGGCGAGCTGCGGATCGGTGCATTGTCCCTGCATTCCGCGCAGCGCGAGCATCGAATAACCGCGCGCCGTGGCGAGTCGCGCCACGCGCGCCTGCTCTTCTTGCAGGTCGGCCTGACCCTCGGGCGAGTAGCGGCCGTGGAGGTACACGAGGAGCGCGGGAGGAGCGCGGGGCGTGCGTGCCATGGCGAAGCACCCTCCGCCGGGGATCGGCTCGAGGCCCGCCGCGCACCACGCGACGATCGCCGCGTCCGCCCGCTCGCTCGACGGCGCGGGCGCGCGGAGCTCACGCGTACGCCCGGCGAGCACGACGCCGGTGCTCACCGCGACGACGCCGAGCGCGACCGCCGCGTAGAATCTCCTGGCGTGCGCGTGCGCATGGGCGTCGGCGGCGCGGGACATGCCAGCGTCGTAGCGCAGGTCGCCGCGAGCAGCCACGGCGGAGCTCGCATCGATCGGCGGCGCGAGCCATGCTTGCCGACGTGCCGATCCGCACGAAGCGCTGGAACGATCGCTTGGATCCCGACGACGGCTATCGCCTCCTGATCTGCCGGTATCGACCGCGCGGCGTCGCGAAGTCCGACGAGACGTGGGATGCATGGTGCAAGGCGCTCGGCCCGAGCGAGGAGCTGCATGCGGCGGCCTACGGAAAGACCGGCCCGGCGCTCGCTTTCCCGGAGTACGAGCGGCGGTTCCTCGAGGAGATGTCGCGACAGCGGTACTGGATCGAGGGCTTTGCCGCGCATCTCCGGCGCGGCGAGACGATCACGTTGCTCTGCTCGTCGGCGTGCGTGGATGCGAGCCGCTGTCACCGAACCATCGTGAAAAGGCTCCTCGAAGCGGCCGCGGCCGGCCCGACGGCGGCGCCGAAGGCCACCGCGAACGACAAGGTCGTTCGGCGGCGCGGGTCGAGCTATTCTGACTGAGTGACCGCACGCGGACCTCTCCCTCGACCGCGCCGGCTGCGCGCCGGCGTCAGCGTCGCGCTCGGCGTTTCGGCGCTGTTCGTGTACGTCGCGTGCGGGTTCGACGGCATCGCCAACGGGCCCGGCGCGTTCGCGCCGGTCGATGATGCCGGAGACGAGCGACCGACGATCTCGATGGGTGACGGCAGCAGCGCCGACGGACCTCTCGCATGCTCGCTCGAGCAGACGATGTGCGGCGCGGACTGTACGGATCTGAAGGCGGATCCGAAGAACTGCGGTGCGTGCGGCATGGCGTGCTCCGAGCTCCAGACCTGCGACCAGGGGAAGTGCACCGTCCTCTGCGTCAACGAGAGCCTTCGCTGCAACGACTCGTGCATCGACCCGCAGACCGATCCGCTGCACTGCGGAAGCTGCACGAACGCGTGCGCTCCCGGCCTGCTGTGCTCCGCCGGAGCCTGCACGACGGACTGCGGCGCGCTCTCGACGTGCCCGCTCCCCGCCACCGCCGACGCCGGGACCGCGACCGCGTATTGCACGGATGAACAGACGGACAACAAGAACTGCGGCGCGTGCGGCAAGGCGTGCAAGGCGAACCAGCTCTGCAAGGCTGGCGTGTGCAAGGACGTGTGCACGGACGTGTCGCGCGTCGGCGACGTCTTCGCGCCGAACATGGTCGGCTGCGTCCAGACGGCGTCGTGGTTCCAGCGCATCTACATCTGTCCGCCGGGGTCGAAGGTATGCAGCGCCCAGGAGTGGACGCAGCGTCACGGCACGAAGACGCCGACGTACGATTACTGGACCGACGACGACCTCCGTTGGTCGGGTGCGGACCAGAAATGCTCCGTGTCGGCTACGAGTGGGAACTACTGCGACTACGGAACGCCGATGCGGGTGTGCGCGGGAAAGACCGATCCGCTCGGCAACCAGTGCCGGTGGACGAACTGCGGATTCAACGGCACGACGCCCAATCAGTACTTGGGCGGCTGCATCGGCAACAAGACCGCAGGCGCGGTCTGCTGCACTCCCTGAGGATCGTTCGCGCGCGCGGCCTGCATCTCGTTGCAGATGCGATCGATGCGCGTCGCGAACATCTCCCACAGGAAGGGTGCAACATACACGTTCAGGCCGGGCACCCATGCGAGGACGACCGCGGCGATGCCGAGCTTCTTCGGGACCGGCGCGCGGAACGGGATGGTCGCGCGCATGCCTTCGAATGCGTCCGCGACGGCGACCACGAGCCCTAGCTTCCACACCCACGAGATGCCGGGGACGAAGCTGAGTCCCACGACGAGCCCCGAGCTCACGTTGTCGACCGGGCCGACCTTGCGGAGGATCTCGGGCAGGTTCGACCACGTCCGCTCGAGCCACAGGAGCTCGCAGATCGCGGCGATCATCCGGAGGACGAGCGCGACGAGGAGGAAGACGAGCGCGGTGACGAGCGGGCGGGCGTAGCGCTCCGGATCGTCCGGGTCGAAGAGCGGGATCGTGCGACGGAGATAGACGCCGAAGCCGATCGAGAAGGCGACGGCGATCGCGGAGAGGACCAGCGCGAGGATGCGTGCGCGCCGCGCGGGCGGACGTGCGAACGGGCGCACGATCAAGGGAGCGGCCTGCGCGGGCGGCATGCGCGATCAGTGTAGCCCGAACGCGAGGCGGCGCTCAGGCTTGCGCGCGTGCGGCCGGCGGAGGCGGGGCGGCGAGTACGTCGCTCGCGTCGGTGTCGTCGTCCAGGGCGTCGCTCGAGTCGGAGGCGATGCGCACGCGCGACGGAGCGTCGTCGAAGCTGACGTGCGACGCGACACGCGTGTAGGACGCCGCGTCGGCCTTCGCGCGCTCACGCTTTGCGATGAGGACGGGCAGGATGAACATGAAGCCGGGGATCGTCGCGAGCGCGAGGGCCATACCCGCCGCGTCGTGCATGAAGAGCGCGGCGACGAGCGTGAGGACCGACGTGAGGCCGCCGAGCAAGATGCCCCACGCCCGCATCCTCACGACGCCGACCGCCGATGCGAGCAACGAGAAGGCGAGACCGAGGAGGGGGATCGCGGTGCCGAGGTGCCAGCGCATCCCATCGAGCGCGAAGAGGCCGGTCACGATCCCGGTGCCGGCCGAGGCGGTCGCGCTCGCGAGAAGCCAGCGGCGGAACGAGCTCGGCGCGAACTCGGCGCGAGCCTCGGGCGTGTGGAGCATCGGGCGGGCGAGCAGGAGCGCGCCGCCGCTGCTCGCCGCGAGCGCGGCGGCCATCCACTCGATGTGTCCACCGGACAGCGAGATCATAGTGACGAGGACGCTCGGCGCAAGCACGGTCCATGCCGTGGCGCGCGACAGGACCTGGAGCGGCATCGATTTCCGCGCGAGCCCGATCCCAGCCGCGCCGACGACGCCGGCATAGGCGAGGAGGCCCCACTCGATCCAGTGCAGCTCGTGAACGGCGATCGCCGCGAGGCCGCCGGCCGTCGCGACGAGCGCGGCCGGTCCTGAGAGCCGAAGGCCGCGCGATAGGGCCGTATTCGTGGGCATCTGGGTTGGGACGCTCGAAGGGGTCGGGTTGTTCCCGGGTATCGCGGCGGAAGAGCCCGAGAGAACAGGTGATGGAAATGGAAACGGAAATGGAAATGCGTGAGGGGCTCTCCTCCGGCATTTCCATTTCCATTTCCATTTCCATCACCTGTTCTCTGGCTCTCTGAGGACCGCCGCCGGAACTAAGGACGGGCAGCCGGAACTAAGGACCGCCGCCGGAACTAAGGACGGGCGCCGGAACTAAGGACGGGGGACAGGGGGCAGGGGGGAATTCGAGTCCCTGTTCCTGTTCCTGTTCCTGTTCCCTGTTCTCTTTTCTCTCTCACTCCAGCAGCACGCTCGCCGGCAACGGGTCGTCCGCCATCTCCGCCAGCAGCGCCAGCACCGGCGGATACGTCGCTGCCAGCGCGGCGAACTTCGACGCCGGCAGCCGCAGCAGCACCGCTTCCGTCTGCGTCTTCACCGTCTCCGCTGCGCCCACCACGCCGACCAGGCTCGCATGGCCGAACGCGCTGCCTCGCGCGATGCGCGTCGTCTTGCCTCCCGCGCCCGTCGCCGAGACGTTGCCCGACAGCAGCACGTACAGGCCGTCGCTCCGCTTGCCTTGCTCCGACAGCACCGTGCCGGGCTCCGCGCGGCGCACCTCGAAGAGCTGCGCGAGCTCGAGGCGCACCTTCGGCTCGAACGTCGTGAACAGCGGCGACGCATGCATCAGGTTCATCACCAGGCGCCGCGCCAGCAGCTGGAACAACGCATCACCGATCGCCGCATGGCGCTCGGTCACCTCGTCGAGCTTCTTCTTCTCGATGCGCAGCGCCATCAGCGGCGTCTCCGCGCGGACGTCGGCCTGGCGCTCGCCCTCGTCGAGCAGACAGCCCTCCCCCACGATGTCGCCTTCGCCGAGACGGATCGAAGGGCTCCCTCGCACCGTCACGCGCGCGATGCCGTCGATGATCGCGTACATCGCGAACGCACGCTCGCCGCGCACCATCATCATCGCGCCCGGGATCAGCTCGACGAGCTCGGCGGCGTCCGCGAGATCGAGCAGCGCCTCGCGCGACAGCCCCGCGAACAGCCGGAACGTCGCCATCGCTCCCAGCCGATCGATCGACGGCTCACGCGGCTCCGGCAGACGCTCCGAGACGACGAGGTCCACGCTCTCGATCACCTCGAGGTCCTCGATGTCGGTCAGCATGATGTCGAGGGACGACGCGTCCTCCACGTCCGTGAAGCGCACCTCGTCGATGTGCGAGTCCTGCGCGCGCCGGAGCGGCACCGGGCGCGCCGGCAGCGGCGGCGGTACGGCCGCGCGCGCCGGCAGCGGCGGCGGCTTCGCCACGACCTTCTTCGGCTCGAGCCGCGCGAGCAGATCCCCATGCGCGGGATTGATCGATGACGCGAGCTTCGCCATCGCGATCGCTCGCGGCAAGAAGCCCTTGTCCGCATAGCGCTCCGCCGCGCGCACGAACGCCTCTTCGGCCTCGTGCATCTTGCCGAGCCGGCGGTGCGCTTCACCGAGCCTCTGCGACCAGCGCGGCTCGTCCGCCTCGAGCATCTCGAGCGCCGCGAGCGCCGTCACCGCGTCCGCCGGGCGGTCGCGTTCGACCGCTCGATCCCACTCCGCCCGCAGCTCCTCGATCCGTGCCGCGCTCATTGACGCATGAAGCGGTCACGACCGCGCAGAGTCAAGCGCGCGTGCGCCGACACGACCCTTCGTTCGGGTAATCGGCGACCAGGTGGACGCACGATCCACCCCTGTATTTACGTGGGATCGTGTGCAGTGAGAGTGCAAGATTCCGCGTGCGCAAACGCGATGCACATGCCAGATTTGTCTTGTCGACTTCGTTGCGCTCGCCGTCGCGGCGAGCCTCACACGAGTCGCCCGGAGGGTGCGTGGTTCGAGTGAAGACTGCAGGTCACCTCGGTCGCATGTACGCGCGAGCGGGCCTGATCGCTCTCGTCGTCGGGCTCGTCTCCGTGTCCGCGTGCTCGTCGTCGAGCAGCGCCGACGAGGCGAGCTGCACGAACGGCATCAAGGACGGCGACGAGGTCGGCGTCGACTGCGACGGCTCGTGCGCGACGAAGTGCACGGGCGCCGTCTGCGTCGACAACTCCGAATGCGCGAGCGCCAAGTGCGACGGCACCACGTGCGCGGCTCCCGCCGGCAAGCCGTGCGGCGTCGGCACGACCGTCGCGCAGTGCGACAACGGCCAGCCCTGCGAGCTCGACAAGGACTGCAAGGCCCTCACGTGCGACAACGGCACGTGCGCGGTGACGCCGGAGAGCCCGCCCGGCCCCGCCGACGGCAAGAAGAACAACGGCGAGACGGACGTCGACTGCGGCGGCGCGAACGCCCCGAAGTGCGCCGACGGCAAGGCCTGCGCGTCCGACGCCGACTGCACGACCGGCTACTGCCCGCCCGACAAGAAGGTCTGCATCGCGCCGACCTACGAGGACAAGGTCAAGAACGGCACCGAGACGGACGTCGACTGCGGCGGCAACACGAAGGCCACCGGCTTCAAGACGTGCGCCGAAGGGAAGGTCTGCGCGGCCGATACCGACTGCAACGGCGCGTGCAACTACGAGAAGAAGTGCGTCGACTCACCGAGCTGCAAGCCGCACAACGGCGGCGACACCTGCGGCGCGGGCGAGCTCCTGAACGCCACCGACAAGCGCGAGAGCTGCTGCAAGACGCTGCCGACCGGGTTCAACGATCCCGGCAACGCCGGCAAGAAGGTGTACCTCGACAAGTACGAGATCACGGCAGGCCGCATCCGCGCATTCATCGAGGACATCACCGCGAAGAACGGCGGCAAGCCCAACGTGAAGGGCTGGATCGCCGCGAACCGCCCGAAGATCTGGAACCAGGCATGGGAGACGTTCCTGCCGACCGACGTCGAGCAGGACACGATCGTCGTCCCGCACAACCCGAGCAACAACACCGAGCAGCCGCCGTGGAACCGCAACACCGGGACGAACTTCCAGTTCAACGCGCAGCTCTACGTCTACGTGCACGGGCACAACTGCATCAACAGCGCCGGCTCGTACGGCTTCCCCACGTTCTGGCTGCCCGACGCGGTCATGACGAAGAACGGCGGCCTTCCGCGGCGTGACGCGTTCGACGGAAACGGGACGAAGTTCCTCGCCAAGGACTACCTCGACGTGAAGTCCGCGGGCTGCGTCACGAACGCGATGCTCGCCGCGTTCTGTCACTGGGACGGCGGACAGCTCGCGACCGACGAGGTGCTCGACTTCGTCACGAGCGCACCGGCGAACCTCGGCAACAACCAGGGCTGCGGGACGCGCTGCGCGCCGCTCGCGTCGGTCAACGCGACGAGCGATTCCGGCTCGGGCACCTCGCCCGTCTACAACTTCCCGTACTTCGCCGATCCGCAGCCCACGCACGAAGGCACCGCTCGCATCGCCGCGCCGGGGCGCGTCGTCGCAGACGTGGTCCGCATCAACGCGGGCGACGAGCCGTGGATGGACCTGCACGGCAACATGGAAGAGGCCGTCCTCGACGTGACCGGTGCGACCTTCACCGGCAACTTCGGGCTGAAGTACCGCGGCATCGGATACAACAGCTCGCGGGCCCTCACCAACCCGACCAGCCTGAAGTACCCTGAGTACAAGGCCGCCTATACCGGCGGACGCTGCATGCGCTTCAAGTGAGGATGCCCCCATGATCGGAGCTCGTCGAGCCGCATTCGCCGGTGCACTGTCGCTCGTGCTCGGCGCAGGCTTCCTGCCGGCGTGCTCGCCGAGCGCGGACGCCGGCCCGAGCTGCGAGAATGCGACGAAGGACGACGGCGAGGACGGCGTCGACTGCGGGGGCGTGTGCCCGAAGAAGTGCACCGCCGCGGGCTGCGCGGCGAACGAGGAGTGCGGAAGCGGCAAGTGCGAGAGCGCGACGTGCTCCGCGCCCGCCGGAAAGACGTGCGGCGTCGGAGCGCCCGTGCCGACGTGCGCGGACGGAGAGAAGTGCGAGCTCGACAAGGACTGCGCGTCGGGCTTCTGCGACGGCGCGACGTGCGCCACGCCCGCGGCCGGCAGTCACTCCGACGGCCAGAAGAACGGCGGCGAGACCGGCGTCGACTGCGGAGGCAACGTGAAGACCACGCAGCCTTGTCCCGACGGTCAGGGCTGTCTCGAGAGCGCCGATTGCGTGGGCACGTGCACCGCCGGGCTCTGCGGGCCGATCAGCCACACGGACGGCAAGAAGAACCTCGACGAGACCGACGTCGATTGCGGCGGCACCGCGCCGAAGTGCGCGGACGGCAAGGGGTGCGCCGCCGACGCCGACTGCACGACCGGCTACTGCCCCGCGGACAAGAAGGTCTGCGTCGCGCCCACCTACGACGACGGCGTGAAGAACGGGACGGAGACGGACGTCGACTGCGGCGGCGCCGGCACCGGCATGAAGAAGTGCGCCGAGGACAAGACGTGCCTCGCCGACCCCGACTGCATCGGCGCGTGCAAGACGTTCGGCGCCGCGAAGAAGTGCATCGACGCGCCGTCGTGCAAGGGCCACTTCGGCGGCGACACCTGCGGCACGAACGAGATCGGCTCCGGCGCCGAGAGCCATCTCGGCCCTGGAGGCACCGTGCTCCCGCAGCACGAGAGCTGCTGCCGCACGCTGCCGGTGAAGAACTATTCGGACCCGCTCGTGCCCGGCAAGACCGTGTACGTCGACAAGTACGAGATCACCGCGGGCCGCATGCGCGCGTTCCTCGAGGCGATCGGCGGCGGCGTCGACGCCGCCGGCAATGCGAAGAGCCCCGACGTGAAGGGCTACATGGCTGCGCATCGGCCTTCGCGCTGGAACAACGGCTGGGAGAACGTGCTCCCCGCGAACAACGCCGGCTCGCAGGCGACGTACGTCGTCGCGTACGGCAGCGGCGACGGGCAGTATCCCGGACAGGATCAGTACATCGCGAACCATCCCACGCAGACGACGTGGTGGATCCGCTCGACGGGCGCGACCGCGACCGCGAAGCAAGGCCCCGGTCAGCAAGGGACGTACACGGTCGAGACCGGGCTCTTCTACGCGCTCGGCACCTATCCGATGTTCCCGGAGTACTACGCCGATCCCAACGTGTGGAAGAACCCCGGCGAAGGCGAGGGCTACGCCGTCAACCACGCGCTCAACTGCTCGAACGACCACGGCGCGTACGGCTGGTCGACGTACTGGTTCGACGACGCCACGGTCGCGACGTACAACGGCTTCAAGAAGGCCTTCGGCGCGAACGCCGCGGAGTCGAAGGCCATCCACGACGTGAAGTCGATGAACTGCGCGCCGAACGCGCTCTTCGCGGCCTTCTGCGCGTGGGACGGCGGCCAGCTCGCGACCGCCGAGGTGATGGACGCGATCACCGACAACACGGCTTCGCCGATCTTCGACGACGGCAACGATCCGAGCTGCCAGGGCACGCCGACCCGCGCCGCGTGTCAGGGCGGGAAGCTCCTTCCGGGAAAGTCCGGCAGCCAGCCGGGCACGAACCCGCCGACCCCGCTCTGCGCCGGCAACACCCTCAACACGTTCCCGGACGGAACGCAGGGTTGTTACAACGTCTACTACTACCCGGGCGACGACAACGACTACGACGGCTCGAGCAAGATCGCGCCGCCTGGACGCATCATCGCCGACGCCGTCACGAAGGTCGCCGGCGACGAGCCGTGGATGGACATGATCGGCAACCTCCAGGAAGCCGTCCTGAAGAAGAGCGAGACCGTCCGCTTCGACTACCGCGGCTACGGCGTCGAGTGGAGCAGCATCCAGCACCACCACAACCAGCAGTCGACCGCGCGCGGCAAAGGCGGCGCGTTCGGCGCCCGCTGCATGCGCTTCAAGTGACCGAGGATCAGGTGAGGCGGATCGCCGCGCTGTCCGCGTGGGCTTCGAGCGCGACGACGAGGGCCTCGTGCGCACGCACGAAGTCGTCGCCGCGCGCACGCATCGCGAGCGCCAGCGCGCCGGCCACATCCATGGCCTCGCCGCGCGCTCGACGGTCCGTGTATACCGCACGGAAATCGCCGGGTACGCGCATGCTCCAGTTGTCGTCGCTCACCACGCCGGGGGTGTTGTACGTCGCCGTCTCGCCGAAGAGGTCCGCGAAGAACACGAGCACGTTCGACGCCGGACCGACGAACAGCTCTGCGAACATCCCGAGCGCGAGCCGCCGCGGATCGCTCGCCAGCGATGCCGCGAGCGTCTTCCGGCGCGACTCCTTCGGCTCGAGCCGCGTCGCGAGATAGGCCGCGCGTGCCTCGATCGTGTGGTTGCGGCTCCAGCGCGCGATCACGGCGCGGAGCGGCGGCGTGTCGTGGTTGCCGATCATGATCCAGTCGCGCGGCTTCGCGTTCTCTCCGCGATAGCCGTCCGCCTCGTCGATGAGGTTCGCCTTCTGCGTAACGCGGAAGCGTCCGAGGCCGTAGCGCTTCATCACCGCTCCGAGGGGCGCCGGGCAGGTGCTCAGCACCTCGCACAGCACGTCGTCGGCGCTGCCTCCGGCGTTCCGCGCCGCCTCCATCACGATCTCGAAGATCCGCTCGTACTCGGTGACCTGCGCCTCGGTCAGGCCGAGGATGTGCGCATCGTCGTAGGCCGGCACGGCGGGATCGATCTGGTCGGGCCGTACGATCGCCAGCGCCGCCAGCGACGGATGCTCGGCGGACGCAGGCGTCTCGAAGAGGCGCGCGCCGTTCACGACCGCGCGCATCGGATCGGGCGCCGTGCCGTCGTACACCCACGGGCACACGAGGCCGTGCGGGTGATCGATGCGCACGCCGTCGAGCTCCGAGAACAGCTTCGCGATGCGCGCACGCACGAACGAGAGCGGCGCCGAGGTCTCGGCATCGTCACCCACGAATCGCCGCAGGTACTGGCGCGGATCGAGCACCGGATAGCCCCATGGCTGGCCCTCGGGGTTGGTCCGGCTCGGCGGAGCGCCCATGCGATAGCGATCGAGGAAGAGATGCCCGCGCGTCCATCGATCGCGGAGCGACAGGCCGATCTGCAGGTCTCCGTAGAGGCGCACGCCCAGGGGACGGAGGTGATCGCGCAGCGCGCGATGCTGCACGTCGAGCACGTATTGCCCGAGCACGTAGGCGCGCACGACGTCGCGCTGCTCGGCAAGCACCTCTTCGATGCGGCGCGCGCTCGGCTGGCGGTCGGCGTCGGGCCAGAGCTGGAACGCGTCGGTGCCGTGGAGCGCCGCGAACGCCTCGAAGCGCGCGTCGTGCGCGAGCCACTCGGCCGACGCCTCGAACCGCGCGATGCGAGCGGCGAGCTCCGCCGCGGCGACGTCGCCCTGCGCCACGCGCCGCTCGAGGTTCGCGGCCGCGAGGGCCACAGCGCGCGACGCCGTGTGGAACGCATGTGTGTAATGTGCACGCGTCTGCCCCTGCGGCATCCCGTAGGCCGCCGCCTCGACGAAGCGCTCGGGCACGACATGCGCGAATCGCTCGCTCGCGAGCTCCGGAAGGGCGATCGACAGGATGCTCTTCGAGAACACGGAGCCGTCGTAGGGCGACGGGTTGCCGAGCGACGTCTGCCCTTGCGGTCCGAGCTGCAGCCCGTCGAAGCCGAGCTCGTGCGCGAGCTCGACGAACGCGTGCCCGCCTCGCGCGTAGGGAGAGCCGCGCCCGACGTCCTCGCCCGGCGCGCTCGGAAAGCTCACGTCGTGGATCGCGAGCACGAATCGCTCGATCCCCAGCGCACGCAGCGCCGCTCTCACCAGCTCGTGTTGCGATGCCAAGTCGCATGCATCCTAACTCAGCCCGCGCCGTGGCTGGCGCGCTGGCGGCCCGTCTCTCGCATGGCGGACCGCCCGCTGGAGGACCCGAGCTCGATGACCCACCGGACGGCGAGCGATGCACTGTCGAAGCACACCCGGCCTCGCCCTCCGGACGACGGCCTCCGCCGCGTGATCGTCGAAGGTGCCAGCCCCGAGGTCGACGGAGGCCGCTATCCGGCGAAGCGTGTCCTCGGTGACGACGTCGTGGTCGAGTGCGATCTGATTGCCGACGGCCATGACGCGATCGCGGGCCGCGTGCTCTTCCGCCACGCCGCGGCGGCATCATGGCAGGTTGCCCCGCTTGTTCCGCTCGGCAACGATCGGTTCCGCGCGTCGTTCGTCGCGGACCAGATCGGGATCTGGGAGGTCACGTTCGAGGGCTGGATCGACGCGTTCACGACCTGGCGCCGCGACACGGAGAAGAAGAAGGCCGCCGATCAGGACGTCACGGTGGAGCTCCTCATCGGCGCACGCCTGCTGTCCGAGGGCGCGGCGCGTGCGGCGAAGGACGCGCCCGGCGTCGCCGCGCTGCTCGAAGACGCAGCGCGGATCGCCGCGGATCCGAAGCGCGACGCCGCAGAGCGGTTCGCGGCCGCCACGAGCGATCTCATCGTGCGTGCGATGCTCGCGACCCCCGACCTCTCGCCCGCGAACGCGACCCGTTACGACCGCACGCTCCGCATCATCGTCGACCCGGTGCTCGCGCGCTTCAGCGCCTGGTACGAGCTCTTCCCTCGCTCGAGCGGCGAGCCCGGAAAACACGGCACGTTCGCCGATGTCGAGAAGCGCCTCGACTACGTCGCCGGGATGGGCTTCGACGTCCTGTATCTCCCGCCGATCCATCCGATCGGCCGCGCTTTTCGCAAGGGACCGAACAACACGCTCACGGCAGGGCCGAACGATCCCGGCAGCCCGTGGGCGATCGGCGCCGCGGAGGGCGGACACAAGGCCGTGCATCCCGAGCTCGGGACGCTCGCGGACTTCGAGCGACTCGTCGCGGCTGCGCGCTCGCGCAAGATCGAGGTCGCCCTCGACATCGCGTTCCAGGTCTCTCCCGATCATCCGTACGTGAAGGAGCACCCCGACTGGTTCGTCCAGCGGCCCGACGGCACGATCCAGTACGCCGAGAACCCGCCGAAGAAGTACCAGGACGTCTACCCGTTCGACTTCGCGTGCAAGGACTGGAAGGGGCTCTGGAGCGAGCTGCTCGACGTCTTCCTCTTCTGGATCGCGCGCGGCGTGAAGGTCTTCCGCGTCGACAACCCGCACACGAAGTCGCTCCGCTTCTGGGAGTGGTGCATCGGCGAGATCAAGGCGCAGCATCCCGAGGTGCTCTTCCTCGCGGAGGCCTTCACGCGGCCCAAGCTGATGTACGCGCTCGCGAAGGGCGGCTTCTCGCAGTCGTACACGTACTTCACGTGGCGCAACACGAAGCAGGAGCTCGAGCAGTACCTCACCGAGCTCACGCGTCCGCCGGTCGCCGAGTTCTATCGCCCGAGCTTCTGGCCGAACACGCCCGACATCCTGCCCGAGCACCTCCAGCACGGCGGACGGCCCACGTTCCTCCAGCGGCTCGTGCTCGCGGCGACGCTCTCGAGCAACTGGGGCATGTACGGCCCGCCGTTCGAGCTTCTCGAGCACGTCCCGCGTCCGGGCGCCGAGGAGTACATCGACAGCGAGAAGTTCCAGCTCCGTTCGTGGAACCTCGACGACCCGCAGTCGCTGCGCGACGCGATCGCGCTCGTGAACCGCGCGCGTCGCGAGAACCCGGCGCTGCAACAGACGAGGCGCATCGCGTTCCACAGGACCGACAGCGACGCGCTGATGGCCTACAGCAAGCGAACGGACGACTTCGGCAACGTCGTGCTCGTCGTCGCCAACATGGATCCGCGGCACAAGCACGGCGGCTGGATCGACCTCGACCTGGCGGAGCTCGGCGTGCGGCCCGGCGAAAGCTTCCAGGTCCACGACGTCTTCTCCGATGCGCGCTTCTTGTGGAACGGCCCGCGCAACTACGTGGAGCTCGATCCCGCGCTCTTCCCCGCGAGCCTGTTCGTGGTGCGACGCAAGGTCCGCTCCGAGCACGACTTCGAGTACTTCCTATGACCAACAGCCAACCGTCCTCCCACCTCTCGTTCCCCGATCGCGTCGAGGTGTCCTCGCGCTGGGACACGCTGTTCGAAGGAACGGCGAAGAACGCGCTCGAGCGAGCGCTGCCGGCGTACATCGCGGCGCGCCGCTGGTATCGCACGAAGACGAAGCGTGTGCAGAATGCACGAATCGCTGCGGCTTTTCCGCTGCCTTTCGGCTCGGAGCTCGCCCGGATCGCGCTCGTGGACCTCACGCTCGACGACGGCACGCGCGACACGTACGTGGTGCCGCTCGCGTTCGTGCAGGGCGACGAGGCCGCGCGGCTCCGCGCTCGTCGCGCCTACGCGCTCGTGCTCCCGCTCCGTGCCGAGGCTCGCGACGGCTTCGTCGTGGATGCGCTCGCGCTCGAGGACTTCCTGAACGAGCTGCTCGGCGCGATCGCGCGCGGCACGAAGGTCGAGGACTCCGGCGCGGTACTGCAGTTCCACGGGCTCGCGGGCGTGAAGCCGTCGGGCGGGACGGCGAAGCTCGTCGATCGCGAGCAGACGAACACGAGCGTGCTCTTCGGCGACAAGTACGTCGGCAAGGTGATCCGGAAGCTCGATCCCGGCGAGAGCGCCGATCTCGAGCTCGGACGCTTCCTCACGTCCGTGCGGTATCCGCACACGCCGGCGCTCCAGGGCTGGGTCGACGTGAAGCGCGAAGGCGAGCCGGCGTCGACCGTCGGGCTGCTCCACGCGTACGTGCCGAACCGCGGCGACGCCTGGGAGCACGTGCTCGGCGTGCTCGACGAGTACCTCACGTCGGCCTCGCATCGCGACGGCGCTCCGCCGCGCTTCGGCGCGGGCGACGTCACGACGCGCGCGAGCGAGCCGCTCCCCGGAGACGTCGCGCAGGCGATCGGTCCGTACGCCGACCTGGCGGAGACGCTCGGTCGTCGCGTCGGCGAGATGCACGTCGCGCTCGCATCGCGTCCCGACGACCCCGTGTTCGCGCCTGCCGAGCTCGATGCAAACGCGCGCGAGGCGATCGTGACGGCGGCGCGGAGCGATCTCCGGCGGCTCCTCGATGCGCTCGGCGCACGTGCGGGCGAGCTGTCCGACGCCGCTCGGCTCTCGCTGGCCGCGGTACGCGCACGCTGCCGCAGCCTCGACGGGCGACTCACCGACGTGACGCGCATGCGCGACGCCGGAGTGAAGACGCGTGTGCACGGCGATCTGCATCTCGGTCAGGTGCTGTTCACCGGAGCGGACTTCGTGCTGATCGACTTCGAAGGCGAGCCGGCGCGTTCGCTCGAGGAGCGGAAGGCGAAGCGCTCTCCGCTCGTCGACGTCGCGGGGATGCTGCGCTCGTTCCACTACGCGTCGGTGTCGGCCGTGCGCGCGCGCCCCGAGGGCTCGCGGGCGGCGCTCGCGGCATGGGCGTCGCTCTGGCATCGCGCGGTGACGGCGCGCTTCCTTCGCGGCTGGCTCGACGTCGTCGAGGGGACCGCGGTGGGGCCGGCGGATCGGGCGGTGACGCGCGCGCTCCTCGATCTCTTCCTTCTCGAGAAGTGCATCTACGAGGTCGGCTACGAGATGAACAACCGGCCCGACTGGGTCGACATCCCCCTCGAAGGCCTGCGCGAGCTCGTCGCGAGCGAGCAGGCGGAGTCGCCGGCGCCGGTGAACATGCAGATGCAGGGGCAGGAAAAGAGCCCCACGCCCGTACCGACGACGATGCCGTCGCCCAGGCATCCGCCGGGCGCGCAGGTCACTGCGATGGCGAGCCCCAGCATGCTCGATGCGCGGGGGCCGGCGCTCGTTGCGTGGGCGCAGGGGAAGGCGACGCACGCGCATGCGCTCTTCGGGGCGCATCCGCGTCAGGACGGCGCGACGGATTTCGCGGTGTGGGCGCCGCACGCGGCGCGCGTCGACGTCGTCGGGGACTTCGACGATTGGACGACCGGCGCGGCGACGCTCGTGCCCGTAGGGCAGACCGGCGTCCATGCGGGGCGCATCCGCGGCGTGCAGCCGGGGCGCTCGTACAAGTACCGCATCACGCCGGCGAACGGCGGCGAGCCCTTCGACAAGAGCGATCCGTTCGGCGTGCTCGCGGAGCAGGCGCCCGGCAATGCGTCGATCGTCGCATCGCTGGCCTATGGATGGGGCGACGACGCCTGGATGGAGAGACGCGTGCAGAATGCACGTCTCGACCGGCCGATGAGCATCTACGAGGTCCATCTCGGCTCGTGGCGGCGCAACGTGGAGCAGGGCGATCGGGTGCTCGGCTATCGCGAGATCGCTCCGCAGCTCGCCGCGCACGCGAAGCAGATGGGCTTCACGCACGTCGAGCTGATGCCGGTGCTCGAGCATCCGTTCTACGGGTCGTGGGGCTACGGCGTGACGGGCTTCTTCGCGACGACGAGCCGCTACGGCACGCCGACCGATCTCATGTACCTCGTCGATACGCTGCATCAGGCGGGGCTCGGCGTGATCTTCGACTGGGTTCCGGCGCATTTCGCCCGGGATCTGCACGGGCTCGCGATGTTCGACGGCGCGCCGCTGTTCGAGCCGGACGACCCGGCGCGTGCCGTTCACCCCACGTGGGGCACGGGCGTGTTCGACTTCGCGAAGCCCGAGGTGCGGAGCTTCCTGCTTTCGAGCGCGATGTTCTGGATCGAGACGTTCCACGCGGACGGCCTGCGCGTCGACGGCGTGGAGAGCATCCTGTACGAGGATCATCATTCGAACCGTGAGGACTTCGCCGGCGTCTCCTTCCTCCGCGAGCTCACGAGCACGCTGAAGATCGAGCACCCCGAGGTGGTCCTCGCCGCCGAGGACTCGTCGGCCTGGCCCGGCGTGACGCGCGCGGCGTCGGCCGGCGGGCTCGGGTTCGATCTGAAGTGGGACATGGGCTTCTCGCACGACCTGCGGCGCTACCTGTCGATGGATCCGCTCCATCGCTCGCAGCACCAGGGCGTGCTCACGTTCCGCTCCGTGTACATGGCGAACGAGAGCTTCATCCTGCCGCTCTCGCACGACGACGTGATCGACACGCGCGGCGGCTCGCTGCTCGAGCAGATGCACGGCGATCCGTGGCAGAAGCTCGCCAACCTGCGGCTCCTCTACGCGATGACCTGGGCGCAGCCCGGCAAGAAGCTCATGTTCATGGGCGACGAATTCGCGCAGCCGAGCCCGTGGCACCACGACCGCAGCCTCGACTGGCACGTCGGTCGCGAGGCCGCGCACGACGGGATCGCGCGGATGGTCGGCGATCTGAACCGCGTCTATCGCGACGTGCCTGCACTGCATGCCGGCGACGCGACGGCGAACGGCTTCGAGTGGATCGACGGCACGAACGCCAGCATGAGCATCATCGTGTTCGCGCGTCGTGGCCGCGGTGACGACGACGTGGCGGTCGTCGCCATGAACTTCACGCCGGTACCGCGGCACCAGTACCGGCTCGGGGTCCCGCGCGGGGGGCACTGGAACGAGATCTTCAACAGCGACGCCCGCGAGTACGGCGGCAGCGGCCACGGCAACCTCGGCGGCGTCGAGGCCGTTCCGTATCCGTGGAACGGCCGCCCCTCGTCCGTCGTCGTCACGCTCCCGCCCCTGGGCGCCATCATCCTGGCCCGCCGTCCTTAGTTCCGCCGCCCGTCCTTAGTTCCGGTTGGTCTCGGATGTGCACTCCGATAAGGTCGTGACCACCCGGCAACCCGACGCGATGGCCATGCCCGAGACAGACTCGCGCCCGAGCGCGAGCGCAGACAAGACTGCGCCTCAGAAGAAGATGCGCTTCTCCATGGTGCGCACCTTCGTGCTCGCCGACTTGATCACGCTCGGCAACGCGTTTTGCGGCACTGGGGCGGTTCTCGCCAGTATGAGCTACGTCGCGACACGCGACCGTTCGGCCGTCTGGGCGGCGCTCATCCTGCTTCCGCTCGCGCTCGTGTGCGACGCGCTCGACGGTGCGGTCGCGCGGTGGCGTCGTCGCTCTTCGCCGCTCGGAGCCGACCTCGACTCGCTCGCGGACATCGTGTCGTTCGGCGTGGCGCCGGCGGCGCTCGGCTTCGCGCTCGGCCTCCGCGGCGGATGGGACGCCATCGCGCTGTGCTTCTTCGTCGCGTGCGGGATCAGCCGCCTCGCGCGGTACAACGTGACGGCCGCCGCGCTCTCCGACGACAGCGGGAAGGTGAGGTACTACGAGGGCACGCCGATCCCGACGAGCCTCGCGCTCGTCCTCGCGCTCGGGATCGCGTTCGGACAGGGCGCCGTGGGCGAGTCGCTGTGGCTCGGCAGCCTCGCGCTCGGCCCGTTCGTGTTCCATCCGCTCACGCTCATGTACGTGATCAGCGGCGCGCTCATGGTCAGCACGTTCAAGATCCCGAAGCCTTAGCGTTTCGTTCCGTGGTTCTCTCTCCCGAACAGCTCGAGGAACGACGCGCGGCGCTCGAAGCGGAGCTCGGCGAGCCGATCACCGTCGACGGTCTCTCCGCGACGTTCCGCATCTTCCAGCGCAAGAAGGGCCACCGGCACTCGACCGACGATCTGCTGACGGCGTGGTACGCGCTCGAGAAGAGCCCGCCGGTGACGCGTGCGCTCGATCTCGGGACCGGCATCGGCACCGTCGGTCTCCTCGTGCTCGCGGGAATGCCTTCCGACATGCGGCTCACGTGCATCGAGGCGCAGGACGTGAGCTATCGCTTCCTCCGCGAGAACATCCGCGCGAACGGCGTCGAGGACCGCGTCGAGGCGCTGCACGGCGATCTCCGCGAGCTCGCGCGGGGCGAGCGCTTTCCGCTCGTGACCGGCAGCCCTCCGTACTTCGACGTCGCGGCGGGCATCGTGCCGTCCGATTCGCAGAAGGCGCACGCGCGCTTCGAGCTGCGCGGCGACGTGCGTGACTACGCGCGCATCGCGAAGCGGCATCTCGAGCCTGGCGGCCTGTTCGCGCTCTGTTTTCCGTGGCCGCAGAAGGCGCGCGCGCTCACGGCCCTGCGCGACGAGGGCTTCGCGCAGATCGTCCATCGCGACGTCGTCCCGCGCGAGGGCCTCGGGCCGCTCTTCTCGCTGTTCGCGTGCCGCGTAGAGGGGAGCGAGCACGCGGAGCCGCCGTTCGTGGTGCGGAACGCCGACGGCAGCCACACCCCGGCCATGCACGACGTGCGCGCGCGCTTCGGATGGCCTCCTTCGAAGGAGGGACCGCGATGAGGCACACGCGCTATCGGCGCGTCAGTCGCAGTACCAGATCGTGACGATGAGCGACTCGATCTCGGCGGTCGCAGGCTCGGCGCCGGCGTCCTCGCGATGCTTGGCCCAGATCTCGGTCCCGAACCCGGGCTTGTTGATCAGCGCGGGCGTGAGATCGTTGCCCCACGTATCGACCTCCTGGCCGTAGTGGTGCGTGCCGACCTTGATCGGCCAGCCGCTCGCGATGAACTTCGGGCGATCGCTCGCGACGCCGTCGAGCCACAGCTCGATGTTGCCGTCGACGATCCGCGTGCCGCCCTGGCGTTTGAGCTGCACGACGACGCCCTTGATCGAGACGTTCGCGGGGATGTCGAAGCCGTAGCCCGTGACGCGGAGGAGCTCGGTCTTCTCGCCGTCGGCGAGGGGAGCGCTCGCGTACTGGCCGTCGATCGAGAGGCCGCCGCTCGGGTCGTTCCACGCCTTGCCGGTGGTGACGCCCGTGCGCGGAATGCTCTGCGCGATCGTTCCCGGCCGGGGACCCGCGTACTTCACGGGGCAGCCGGCGTCGGCGTGGCTCATGAAGATGCCCGCCTCGGTGAGGTCCTCGGGCGGATCGCCGGGATCGGTGCCGGCGTCGCCGAACGTGCCGCCCTCGTTCGTGTCGGTCGCGTCGCCGCCGCCGTCGGTCCCTCCACACGCGACGACGAACGCGCCCGCGACGGCGCCGCCGATCGCAGCGACCATCACGGCGAGCCTGATTCCTCGCGAAAGTGTCACGAATCGGTCAGGAAATCTCACCTCTCCAGTGTACGTCGGATCCGGTCGCGCGCGAGCCGGAGACGGGGTAGATCGCGAGCCCGATGAGCATGGAGAGCCTATCCCACGACCTTTCGAGGGACGATTCCGCGGACGTTTCTCGCGCCAGCGTACCGCCGGTCAGCGAGGTGCGTTCGACGCCGGTGCAGCTGCAGAAGCCGCTGCTCCGCGGTGTCTCGCACCAGGTCTTCTTCTTCGTGGCCATCGTCGCGATCGCGTTGCTCGTCTCGCGCGTGCACACGCAGGCGGCGATCACGGCGGTGCTCGTCTTCGGCGCGTCGCTCGTCGGGCTCCTCGGCACGAGCGCTTGCTATCACCGCATCAACTGGACGCCGGTCGCGCGCCAGCGGATGCGCCGCATGGATCACGCCGCCATCTTCATGCTGATCGGCGGCGGGTACACGCCGCTGTTCGCGCTGGTCGAATCGGAGGGCGGCGGACACGGCGCGCTCGCCGCGATCTGGATCGGCGCGGGCGTGGGGATCGTGAAGTCGCTCGCGTGGCCGCACGCGCCGAAGTGGCTGACGGCGATGCTCTGCGTCGCGATCGGCTGGATGGTCATCTTCCAGGTCATGGGGCGCACGCCGATCGTCGGCGCGACGTGCGTCGGTCTGCACGTCGCGAGCGGCGTCACGTACAGCGTCGGCGCGGTGGTCTACGCGCTCAAGCGTCCGGATCCGTGGCCGCGCGTCTTCGGGTACCACGAGATCTTCCATCTCCTCGTGGTGCTCGCGAGCGGGTTCCTCTTCGCGCACGTCTGCTACGTCGTCGCCGCCGTCGCGAGCTGACAGCTCGACCATGGCCGGGCCCGGCGCGTGCATCGCCTGGCCCGTGCGAGATTCACGCGGCGCGAAGTCCTGGCTCCGGCGCGTCATCACGTGGTTCGGTGTGGCGATCCTGTCGCTGTACGCGCTGTACGTGGCAGGCATCAACGTCTTCCTCTCGACGTCGTCGTTCGAGAAGGTCCTCGATCAGGATCCGACGACGCTGTTCATCTCGTACGAGCGTGGCTGGTCGATCTGGCCGGGACGCGTCCACGCGAAGCACCTCACCATCCGGAGCTCGGACAGTCACGTCGAGTGGCTATTGCGGATCGAGACGTGCACGTTCGACATCTCGTTCTTCGATCTCGCGGCGCGGAAGCAGTTCCATCTGACGAGCGTGCGCGGCTCCGGCGTGACGTTCGAGGCGCGACAGCGCGTCGACGCGCCCGCGGCGACGCCGGAGTACGTCGATGCCCTCCCGCCGATCCCCGGCTTTCCGCGCATTCCGCTGAAGCCGAACCGCCTGCCCGATCTCCAGGAGAAATGGGACGATCGGCACTATCACCTCTGGACGGTCGAGCTCGAGGACGTCATCGCCGAGGACGTGCGCGAGGTGTGGATCGACACGGTGCGCCTCGACGCGGCGTCGCGGCTGCGCGTCACCGGCGGCTTCTTCTTGAAGCCGATCCGCCGCGTGCACGTCGGACCCGCGCGCGTGGAGGTGACGGACGGCCGGATCACCGCGAAGGATCGGCCCGTCGCCGAGTCCGTCACGGGCAGCGTCGACTTCACGCTCGCCGCGTTCGACCCGCGCACGACCACCGGCGACGAGCTGCTCCATCGGATGTCGTTCGCGACCGATCTGCGCGGCCGCTCGCCGGACGTCGCGAACGTCCCCCGGACGCTCACCGGCATCGTGAAGGTCGCGGGACCTGCCGAGCTGCGCAGGCTTGCGCTGAAGGTCCGTGACGGAGTGGTCCAGGAGGACAGCCATGCCGATGTCGTCGTACCCGGGGGCTCGGTCGAGGTGCTCCATCATCGTGTCGAGGGCGATCTCGCGCTCGTCGCCGACGTGCCCGATGCGCCGGGCCCCGCGGCGCTGTCGTTCCGGCTCGACGCGCGCGCGCTCACCGCACGTCGGATCGTCCCCGACGACGAGGCGCTGCTGCTCCGCGCGCCGGCGCTCGGCGTGACCGGCGACGCGAAGGCGCTCGATCTCGCCGCGCCGCTCTCGGATCTCCACGTGGTCGCGGCGCTCGACGGCGCCGACATGCCCGACGCGCACGTGCTCGACCGCTACGTGCCTCCCGATGCCGCGTTCGGGTTCGAGGGCGGCCGCGCGCGAGCCCGCGCGAAGATCGAGGCGTGGATCGCCGATCGCCGCGCGAGCGGTGAGGGTGCGCTCGACGCGAAGGACCTGGATCTGAGCGTGGCGAAGACGCGCCTCGTGGGCGGCACGAAGATCGACGCGTCGTTCGGCGCGTGGCGCTGGGAGCTCGATCGCCTGGACGACGTGCACGCCAAGGTCCACGTCGCAGCCGGCTCGATCGCGACGGCGGGCGCCCCGGAGAAGCATCTCGTCGACGTGCGCGGCTTCGACATCGCCGTCGACGCTCCCGAGGTCGACCTCGCCGATCCGATGCGCGTCTTCGAAGCAAGCGTCGACATGCCGGACAGCGAGATCGTCGACCGCGGGCTCTTGCGCCACTACATGCCGCGCAGCGCCGACATGACGATCGCGAAGGGCCATGCGCGCTTCGACGCGCACTGCCGCTTGAAGGTCCGCGATCACGTGGGCGCAGGCACGCTGGACCTCCATGCGAAGGACCTGGGCTTCACGGTCGCGAAGCTGGAGCTCTTCGCCGGTCTGCGTGGCCATGCGCGTGTGCACGACTGGGCGTGGGAGCACGGCGATCTCGCGATCGACGAAGCGACCATCGACCTCACGAAGGTCACGGCGCGCCGCGCGACCGAGGCGCCGGCGTTCACGGTGCAGCGCATCGCGATGCGCGCGAGGACCGATCGGTTCTCGCTCTCCGAGCCGTCGCTCCACGGCGTCGACTACCACCTCGTCGTCGAGGATGCGGCGACCGACGACGCACGAAGGCTCGGCGCGCTGCTCGCGATCCCGATCGAGTCCGGCAAGGCGCACGCCTCGGCGGACATCACCGTCGCGCGCGGCACGGCGACCGGCGGCGTGAAGCTCGTGGGCGAAGGCGCGGGCGTGCGGTTCGACGACACCCATGTGGCCGGCGACTTCGACGTCGACGTGGTGGTGAAGGGGCTCCTTCCCGGCGAAGACGCGCGCGTCGACCTGTCGGGCTCGCGGATCACCCTGCGCGACGTGAAGGCGTCGGGCGCGAAGGCGCGGTCGACGGCGTGGAAGGGCGAGGTGACGTTGCTGTCGGGCGCGCTGCGGCTGACGGGGTCGCCGGCGTTCGACGCCTTCGTGCAGGTGCGCGCGGACGACGCAAATCCGATCCTCGCCATTGCCCTGGAAAACAGCCTCCCCAAGTTCCTGATCGCGATGCTGAAGGCGCCGGACCTGTCGGGCCAGGCGAGGATCACGCTCCAGGCCGACCGGAAGGCGATCCTCGACGCGCACGTGCGCGGCGGCGACGTGGTGCTCGTCGGCGACTACGTCAGGCGTCCCGGCCACGTTCGCGGCGCGCTCACGGTGGCGAAGGGCGGCGTGTCGGCCGGCGTGAAGCTCGACGACGAGGGCACGTACGTGCGCCTGTTCCGCCTCGCGAAGTGGAGAGAAGAGGAGAAGAAGGCGGTGGTCGACCTCTTCCGGGGATCGGACCACGCGCACGCCGAGGAGTAGCTCTTCTCGCGCTCATGGCCGTGGCCGTGGCCGTGGCGGTGCTCCGTGACCGGAAAAAAGCAGGTCGCGAGACGGTTGACGATCCGGCCAGGCTCAGGCGCGTTGCCATGCCGCGACGCGCGCAACCCCGCGCTCGAAATCGCGCCGCGCGTCGCCCGTGAGCGGGCGGCCGCCGAAGCGCGTCTCGAGGTAGATCCGCGTGAGCGCGATCACGTCGGTGGCGAGCGGATGGCTCGCCTCGACGAGGCGCTCGGCGTGGGCGAGCGGCGGCATCGAACGATCGCGGACGATGCCCTTCGCGCCGAGCGCCGCCTCGAGCGAGGCGTAGAGCCCGGCGACCTCGCTCGCGGCTGCCGTCGATCCGTCCGGGCGACGTGTCCCGCGCGACGAACGCGCCGCCGTGCGCCGCGCTCCGAGCGCCACGAGCGCGACGACCACGAGACCGACGGCGATCGCAAGCGGCGCGCGCAGCACGTCGACGATCGCGGCTTGCGCGTGACGGTCGTACGAGACGACGTCGCTTCCCCAGCGCCGGGCGAAGGCGTCGCCGAGGTCGCTCGACGACGCGAGCAGTCCCGTCGACGGCTCCACGGCCGGCAGCGCCGGCGTGGGATCGAACGTGCGCCATCCCGGTCGCGGTCCGTCGACGTAGGCCTCGACCCACGCGTGGGCCTCGCCTTGCCGCACGACGTAGTAGCCGCCGAAACGGTTGTACGTCCCACCGACGAAGCCTGTGACGCTCCGCGAAGGGATGCCCACCTCGCGCAGCATCGTCGCCATCGCGGCGGCGAAGAGCTCGCAGTGCCCGCGCTTGCTCTCGAAGAGGAAGTGATCGACGGGCTGATCGGCGCCGCGCGACGGCGACGCGAGATCGTACGCGAGCTCTCTCCTCAGGTGCTGCTCGATGGCGCGCGCCTTTGCGCCCGGCGTGATCTCTCCGTCGGTCCACGCGTGCGCGAGCTCCGCGATGCGCGACGGCATCGCAGAAGGCAGCGCCAGGTGATGCGCGCGCTCGCTCGAGGAGAGCGGCTCGATCGGCTCGTCCGTCGGGTCGGACGAGACCCAGGCGACGTAGCGGAGCGCGCGTTCGTCCAGCGAACGGAGCGCGACGGTGCCTGCAGGGACCAGCGTCACGGCCGGCTCGAACGGCTCGCGCTCGATCGTGATCGCGCGATCGTGCGCCGACGCTGGTGCGTGCAGCCGAAGCACCTCGCGCTGCGAGCGCGTCCATACGCGGCCGTCGAATGCGTCGAGCGTCGCGCCGCGGAAGCGAAGCGGCATGCGGGCGGGCGGCGGATCCGTCTGCCCATCGACACGGAAGCGGAGCGCCGGCGTGGGGTTCGCACGCAGCGCGCCGTGCTGTCCGAGATCGACGGTGTCGGAGAAGCGCACCCTTCCGAGCCCTGGATCGAGACCGAGCCCGGAGAGCCATCCATCACCGGCGATCGGCGTCGTGCGCGGGATGGCGACGAAGAGCAACGCCGTCACGCTCAGCAGCGGCACCGCAAGGGACACCAAAGCGAGCAGGGAACGGCGGTCCATCACGCGCCGGCTCCTCAGGATGCGCGGGACGTCGACGGGCAGCCCGCTCCGATCGCGCGCGCCCTGGCTGTAGTTGCCCTCGACCTCGCGGCGAAGGTGCGAGAGCACGAGCGAGGCGGGCAGGACGAGCGCGAGACCGACGAACCCGATGACGAACGCGATGCCGCCGCCGAGCATCGTCGCGAGCAGGAAATGGACGAGCGACAGCACGAACACGGCCGTGTCGTTCGATGCTCCACGACGTGCGGCGACCGCGACGAGCTGAGCGCCGACGAGCAGCTCGACGAGCACCTGGACGGGCGCGAGCCCCGGCAACGGCACCGAGCCGAGGAGGGCGAGGATCCCACACGCCGCGAGGGCCGTCGTGAGGATGCGGTGAGCGCGGCCGAATTTCACCCTCCTCTTGTCTTAGCGCTCACCGCGGCCTATGCCACACGCCGATGCGTGCCGCTCGACTTCCGCTCGTGTTCTTCATGTGTCTCGGCTCCGTCGCTTGTGGAGTGACGTCGCCTCGCGCGGTCGCCGAGCCGCGCAAGGCCGACGATGCGCTCGTCCACGAGGCGCTCGACAGCGAGGCCGCGATCGTTCGCGCGATACGTGAGCACTACACGAAGTACGAGTACCGCATCCCGATGCGCGACGGCGCGAAGCTCTTCACGGTCGCATACGTGCCGAAGGACGCCTCGCACACGTATCCGATCATGCTCCAGCGGACGCCGTACAGCGTCGCGCCGTACGGGATCGACAACTATCCCGACGCGAAGAACGCGCGAAACCTCCGCAAGCTCGCGCCGTCGACGGCGTTCATCCGCGAGGGATACATCTTCGTCCACCAGGACGTGCGCGGGCGGCAGATGTCCGAAGGTACGTTCGTCGACGTGCGCCCGCACGCGACGACGAAGGGCGGCATCGACGAGAGCACCGACGCCTGGGACACGATCGACTGGATCGTCAAGAACGTCCCGCAGAACAACGGGCGCGTCGGATCGTGGGGCATCTCGTATCCCGGCTTCTATGCGGCGCAGACCGCCGTCGACGCGCATCCCGCGCTGAAGGCCGTGTCTCCGCAGGCGCCCGTCACCGACTGGTTCATGGGGGACGACTTCCACCACAACGGCGCGTTCTTCCTCGCCGACAGCTTCGACTTCTACGCGAGCTTCGGAAAGGTCCGCCCGAAGCCCACGAAGAAGAGCACGTGGGGCTTCGATCACGACGTCGCGGACGTGTACGACTACTTCCTCGCGCTCGGACCGCTCGCGAACGCGCATGCCAAGTACGTCGAGAGCGGGATCGCAGACGGCATCCCGTTCTGGAACGAGATGATGTCGCATCCGACGCGCGACGACTGGTGGAAGGCTCGCGACCCGCGGCCCTTCTACAAGAACGTGAAGCCCGCGGTGATGACCGTCGGCGGATGGTTCGACGCCGAGGACTGCTTCGGCGCGCTCGAGACCTACCGCGCCTTCGAGAAGCAGAGCCCCGGCGCCGAGAACGTCCTCGTGATGGGACCGTGGAGCCACGGCGGCTGGGCGCGGAACGACGGCGATCGCCACGGCGACATCACGTTCGGGCAGAAGGCCTCGCTGCACTATCGCGAGCAGATCGAGCTGCCGTTCTTCCGCCGTCATCTCAAGGGCGACGGCAAGGGGGAAGGGAAGGGCCAGGGCGCGATCGACGCCTTCGTGTTCGAGACCGGCACGAACGTCTGGCAGACGTACTCGGCCTGGCCTCCGCGCGACGCGAAGAAGGTGACGCTCCACTTCCATGCCGGCGGCAAGCTCGGTGCGGGAGCGCCGGCCGCGCGCGAGGACGGTGAAGGCTTCGACGCCTACGTCAGCGATCCGGCGCGCCCGGTGCCGTACCGCGCGAAGACGAGCGCATCGATCGAGTCGGACTACATGACCGACGATCAGCGGTTCGCGACGCGGCGCCCCGACGTGCTGACGTATTCGACCGGCGAGCTCGATGCCGACGTCGCGTTCGCCGGTCCGCTCGAGGCGAAGCTCTGGGTCTCGACGACGGGCACCGACGCCGACTTCGTCGTGAAGCTCGTCGACGGCTATCCGCAGGATCACGCCGAGCTCGGCGGCTATCAGCAGCTCGTTCGCGCCGAGATCATGCGCGGGAAGTTCCGTAACAGCTTCGAGAAGCCCGAGCCCTTCGAGCCCGGCAAGCCGGTGCTCGTGCACTTCACGCTGCCCGACGTGGGGCACACGTTCCGCACCGGGCACCGCATCATCGTGCAGGTCCAGAGCTCGTGGTTCCCGCTCGTGGATCGCAATCCGCAGACGTTCACGGACATCTACAAGGCGACGGAAGCCGACTTCCACATCGCGACGCACCGCGTCTTCCGCACGCCGGACAAGGCGTCGTCGCTGGAGGTGACGATCGCGCGGGGAACGTTGCCGCGCTGACTAGCGCTTCATCGGCTTCGCGTCCTTCGTGCGCGAGGGAGCCTCGGGGCCGAGCAGCTCGGGCTTGCCCTCGGCGAGCTGGCGAACGAGCTCGTCGTAGAGGTAGTCGAAGCGATCGCGGACCTCTTGGGGCACGCGCTTCTCGTACGTCTGGATCGACATCATGATGTCTTGATTCAGGCGCTTCCAGAGGTCCTTCGCGGCGCGGCCGTCCTTCACTTCTTGCTCGTGATAGAGCTTGATCTCGCTCACGGCGACGCGCGCGAAACGACGCGCCTTCGCGTGATCGGGCTCGGCCTTCTCGAGCTCGGCCGTCTCGGACGCGACGGCGGGCTTCGCGACGACGGCGGGCGGAGGCGCGGACGGCGCGACCGGCACCTTCGGCTTCGACTCGAGATCGGCGAGCGAGAGATCGAACTCGTCCTTCGCCGCCGGCTTGCGGGGCTCGGCGGAGCCGGCGATCGCGGTGAGGCCCGGTGCCGACCCGCGCGCGGGCTCCGCGGCCTTCGCAGCAGGCGTGGACGGGCGCGTCGCGGGCGTCGCGGGCTTGAAGCTGTCGGCGACCGGCGTCTTGATCGGCTCGGGCTTCGGAGCGGCCTCGGCCTTCGCCTTCGCGGCTGCAGCGGCGGCAGCCTCGGCGTCGGCCTTCGCCTTCGCGGCGGCAGCGGCCTCGGCCTTCGCCTTGGCGGCGGCCTCCGCATCGGCCTTCGCTTTCGCGGCAGCGGCGGCGTCGGCCTTCGCCTTCGCCTCGGCATCGGCCTTCGCGCGCGCAGCCTCGGCGTCGGCCTTGGCCTTCGCGGCGGCGGCGGCAGCCTCGGCGTCGGCCTTGGCCTTCGCGGCGGCGGCAGCAGCGTCGGCGTCGGCCTTGGCCTTCGCGGCGGCTTCTGCGTCGGCCTTCGCCTTCGCCGCGTCCGCATCGGCCTTGGCCTTCGCTTCGGCCTCTGCGTCGGCCTTCGCCTTCGCTGCAGCGTCGGCTTCTTCGTCGGCCTTCGCCTTGGCGGCGTCCGCGTCCGCCTTGACCTTCGCAGCCTCGGCGTCCGCCTTCGCGGTCGCTTCGGCATCGGCCTTCGTCTTCAGGGCCTTGGCTTGCGCCGCGGCGTCTGCGTCTGCTTTGACGAGCGCTTCGCCCTTCGCCTTCGCGTCGGCCTCTCGCGCTGCTTCGCCGCCGTCGTCGCCCCGCCGCGACATCCAGAAATAGACCGCCGCCAGCACGACCGCGATCGCGGCGATGAGGATCTGCGTATTTGTCATCCCAAGCTGCAGAGTACGAGACAGAGGCCCTTCTTGGTCAAGGATCCGCACCGGCCGCGTGGTTTTGCTGGCTTTCCGCCGGCGTCGGCCAGCGCTGCGCAGCGCCTGATTCCCAGCTCGAGCTCTGTCTTCGCGGACGCCCGCATGTAGAATCGGCGTCCCCATGACCGAGCGACGCCTATCGGTGCTCGACGAGCTCGTCGAGCTGCTCGCGCTCGAGCGCATCGAGGAGAACCTCTTTCGCGGACAGAGCCAGGACCTCGGGTGGGGCGCGGTCTTCGGCGGTCAGGTCCTCGGTCAGGCGCTCTCGGCCGCGGTCCAGACGGTGCCGTCCGAGCGCCACGCGCACTCGCTGCACGCGTATTTCCTGCGGTCGGGCGACGTCGACAAGCCGATCGTCTACGACGTCGATCGCATCCGCGACGGCGGATCGTTCACGACGCGCCGTGTCGTGGCGATCCAGGGCGGCAAGGCGATCTTCAACCTCGCAGCGTCGTTCCAGATCGACGAGCCCGGCTTCGAGCATCAGGACGCGATGCCCGAGGCGCCGCCGCCCGAGTCGCTCCCGACGGAGCAGGAGCGCGCGCGTCCGTTCGCCGACAAGCTGCCTAAGCCGATGCGCGATCGCGCGATCGCGGAGCGGCCCTTCGAGATGCGTCCGGTCGGTCCCGAGGACGATCCCTTCCGCACCGAGAAGCGCCCGCCGCATCGCATGGTGTGGCTGAAGACGGTGGGCCGCCTGCCGGACGATCCCGCGCTCCACCGGTACCTCCTCGCGTATGCGTCGGACCATTCGCTCATCACGACGGCGCTCCTTCCGCACGGCATCACGTGGATCACACCCGGGATGCAGGTCGCGAGCCTCGATCACGTGATGTGGTTCCACCAGCCGTTCCGGGTCGACGAATGGCTCCTTTACGTGCTCGACAGCCCTGCGGCGCACGGCGCGCGAGGGCTCGCGCGCGGACGGATTTTTACGCAGGACGGGCGGCTCGTCGCCTCGGTGACGCAAGAGGGACTGATCCGGAGGCGGTAAGGAGAGAGACAGACGGCTGGACGCCGGGCGCCAGCAGTGGGAAACGGCGGCCGCCGCCATGATTGATCGAACGTCTCGCGCCCTCGCCGTGGGCGCGCTCGTCCTCGTCGCCTGCAGCTCCTCGGGTGATCGGAACGACGCTGCGCGCGTCGCGCCCCCGCCCCCGCCTCCGGCCGAGGCCGTTCGCGCGTTCGTCGCGCACCGCGACGCGCGCCTCGACGCGCCGAGCTTCGTCTGGCTCGCGAAGCACGAGGCCGCCCGGTTCGCGTCCGCGCACGAGGCCGCGACGACGTCGCTCCACAGCGTCGCGCAGACGTTCGGCCTGACCGAGGCTGCTCTCGCCGCCGTCGAGATGGCCTCCGTCGACGACGCGTCCGGTTCGCACCGCGGCCCCGTCATCGCGCGGTTCCGGCAGCGCGAGCGCGGCATCGAGGTGTTCCGCGGCGGTCTCGCGATCGCGATGACGAGCAGCTTCGAGCCCGTGTCGGCCTCGGGCTTCCTCGCGCGGTCGCTCTCCGGCGCCGAAGCGCCGTTCGTGCGCAGCACGCGCGAAGCGCTCGACGATGCGTACCGCGCCTTGACCGGCGGCTCGTCGACGTTCCACAGCCTCGACACCGCCGGCGACTACGAGCGCTTCGACGCGAGCGGGCTCGCCGCTCCGGCACGCGTCAAGAAGGTCCTCTTCCCGCAGCCCTCGGGCGTCGTGCCCGCGTACTACGTCGAGATCGAGATCGCGCACGGCCCGGCGTTCTCGTTCGTGATCGCCGCCGGAGACGGCACCGTCCTCCTGAAGAACGACCTCGTGCGCTTCGACGCGTTCTCGTATCGAACGTGGAGCGATCCCACGACGAAGATCCCGTGGGACGGACCGCAGGGAAATGGCATCGCCCCTCACCTCACGGGGAAGCCCGACGGCTTCAAGCCCACGTGGCAGCCGTCGAGCCTCGTCACGCTACAGAACTATCCGTTCTCGAAGAACGACCCGTGGCTGCCCGCCGACGCGACCACGCTCTCGGGCAACAACGTCCGCGCGTATGCCGACCTCAATGCGCCGGACGGCATCGGCGGAGATAGCTCGCCGTCGATCTCCGGGCCGCTCGCGTTCGACTACGCCTACGACACGACGCAGTCGCCGGGCGCGACGCCCACGAACATCGCAGGCTCGACGACGCACCTCTTCTACGTCACGAACTTCCTGCACGACTGGTACTACGACCTCGGCTTCGACGAGAAGGCGGGCAACCACCAGTTCGACAACTACGGTCGCGGCGGCAACGGCCACGATCCACTCAAGGCCGAGGCGCAGGACTACGACGGCCGCAACAACGCGAACGCGACGGTGCCGGCGGACGGCTCTTCGCCGCGCCTCCAGATGTACGTCTTCTCGGGACCGAGCTTCGCGGAGCTCAAGGTCCTCTCGCCTTCGCCGCTCGTCGGGAGCAAGAGCGTCGGTCTCGCCGGCTTCGGCAAGGACGAGTTCGACACCACCGGCACCGTCGTCCTCGGGGTCGACGATCAGGGCGTCGACGCATCGGACGCCTGCGAGGCGCTGACGAACGGCGTCAGCGGCAAGATCGTGCTCGTGCATCGCGGCCTCTGTCCGTTCGTGCAGAAGGCGCAGAACGTCCAGGAGGCCGGCGGTATCGGCGTCATCGTCGCGAACGTCGCGGCGTCTGCGCAGCCGACCGTCCCGCCGTTCATGGGCGGCACGTCGCTCGCGATCACGATCCCGATCCTCTCGCTCGCGCTCGCGGACGGTCAGGCGCTCGAGGCCGCGATCCCGATCGGCGCCAGCGTCGAGATGCGGCGCCTCCTCCAGACCGACCTCGACGGCGGCATCGACACGACGATCGTCGCGCACGAATGGGGTCACGTCATCTCCGGCCGGCTCATCAGCGACGGCGCCGGGCTCACCACGAACCAATCGGGCGGCCTCGGCGAGGGCTGGGCGGATTTCTCCGCGCTCCTCCTCATGGCGCGCGCGGACGACATCACGTCGCCGGCCGGAGCAGGCTGGCGAGGCGCGTATCCGAACGGCGCCTACGCGACGAGCGGCACCGGCACGGATTTCTACTTCGGCATCCGTCGCGTGCCCTACTCGATCGACTTCACGAAGGACCCGCTCACGCTGAAGCACATCTCCAACGGCGTCGCGCTTCCCGCGAACGTGCCGATCAGCTTCGGCGAGGACGGCAGCTTCAACTCGGAGGTCCACGCCACGGGCGAGGTCTGGGCGACGATGCTGTGGGAGTGCTACGCCGCGCTCCTCCGCGATCCCCGCTACACGTTCGCGCAGGCGCAGGAGCGCATGCGCCGCTACTACGTCGCGTCGCTCGCGCTCACGCCGCCCGATCCCACGATCATCGAGGCGCGCGACGCGGTGCTCGCCGCCGCGTTCGCCTCGGACGAGAAGGACTACGTCCTGTTCTGGCAGGCGTTCGGACGCCGCGGCGCGGGCGTCGGCGCGGTAGGTCCCGCGAAGGACAGCGGCGACAACGGCGGCGTGACGGAGAGCTACTTCGTCGGCAACGACGTGCAGATCGTCGCCGGGCCGCTGACCGACAACACGATCTCTTGCGACCACGACGGCATCCTCGACGAGGGGGAGGTCGGGACGTTCACGCTCACGATCCGCAACTCCGGCCCCGGTCTCCTCGAGCACGCGACGGTGAAGCTCTCGTCGGCGCATCCGGGCGTGACGTTCCTCGACGGCGACACCGTGAACCTCGAGCCGCTGAAGCCGTTTGGCTCGACGGCGCTCAAGGTCCGCACGCAGATCGCCGGCGGCGAGCCGATCAAGCCGGTCACCGTCGACGTCGCCGTCAGCGATCCGACGTTCGCGGACGGGCGCGTCGCGCACGCCGCGGTCACTGCGCGATACCAGGCGGACGAGGCCCCCGGCACGTCCTCGACGGATCACGTCGACACGCGCGGCACCGCATGGGCGGTCGCCGGCGAGGACACCTCGAACGCCACGAAGAAGTGGGCGCGCGTCACCACCGGCCTCGACGGCAAGTGGGTGGTCCCGAACCCGTTCGAGGTCGCCGAGCACCGCCTCACGTCGCCGCGGTTCACGATCGACGGCACGACCTTCGAGCTCGACGTGAAGCACCGCTGGTCGTTCCGCATCTCGACGCGCCGCAAGGTCGACATCGACGGCGGCGTCATCGAGGTCAGCGTCGACAAGGGCAAGACCTGGAAGGACATCTCCGAGCTCGGGACCGTCGACTACACCTCCACGCTCGACGAGGCGCGCGGCGACAACTCCCTCAAGGGCCGTCGCGCGTACGGCAACAAGAGCCCTGGCTATCCCGACGCGTGGGTGACCTCGCGCATCAAGGTCGACCTGAAGGCGCATCCCGAGCAGGTCCAGATCCGCTTCGTGCACGCGAGCGGCACCGGCTTCTCGGGCGCGCCCGGCTGGGAGATCGACGACGTCGATCTCGTCGGCATCTCGAGCAAGCCGTTCTGGAGCTTCGTCGAGCATGCCGATCAGTGCGACCCGAAGGGTCCCACGGCGTCGGCGGGCGAGCCGATCACGGCGAAGTCGAAGCAGACGGTCACGCTGACGGGCAGCGCGACGCATCCTCAGGAGCTGCCGGTCACGTTCACGTGGTCGCAGGTCGCCGGTCCGCCGGTGAAGCTGACGCCGAACGAGGCGACGCTCTCGTTCGAGGCGCCGGACGTCGGCACGCAGACCCTCGTTCTCACGTTCGCGCTCCGCGCCGACGACGGCAAGCTGCTCAGCCCCGCCGCGCACGTCGACGTGACCGTCGTTCCCGCGGACGCGGTCGACTTCGGGGCGGGCGGCGGCGGTTGCTCGACGTCGAAGCGGGTTGTGCCTCGCGCGGGGGTCTCCTCGTTCGCCCTCACGTTCGTCACGCTCGGCTTCCTCGCCCTCGGCGTGCTCGCACGCCGCCGGGCGCGGCGGGGCTGAGAGGCGCGGCGGGGGCCGAGCGGCGCGGGGGCTTTTGCCCGAACGCCGTTCGCCCCGATATGCTCGGGACGACGTGGCGGATCTTCCCGAAAAGCCGAAGGGGCTCGTCGAGCTCGTGCACGAGAGCGCCGGGGAGGTGATCCACGGTCTCGGGCACGGCCTCGAGCGCGGCTTCGAGCGCGCCGGTGCAGCGCTCGCGACGCCCGAGCAGGCCGACGTCACGGCGCTGCTCGCGTCGGTCGATCTGCCGGAGCTCGCATCGGACGGACCGCTCGGCGCGATCGCGCTGCGTCTCGATCGCGAGGCCGATCTCTTCCGCGGGGTCGCGCTCCGCGAGCTCGCGCGTGTCGGCTGGGTGTCGCGGATCGCGCAAACGATGGTGGTGGCGACGGCGACGTGCGCCGTCGCGGTGGCCGCGTGCTCCGTCGTGCTCGCGGTGTTCGGCGGCGCCGTCGAAGGGCGGTTCGGGCTGCTGTTCCTCGGGGCCGCCGTCGTGGGCGCGGCCGGGATCGGCGTGGCTGCATCGGCGGCGCGCATGCGTACCGCGCACACGCGCCTCGCGGACGATGCGCTTGCACGCGCACGCGCCATCGAGGATCGACTGTTCCGCGTCGGCCTCACGATGGAGTGGAAGAGCGCCGGCCCGACGCTCTACCAGGACGCGCTCGCGCGGCTCGAGCGCGACGCGTCGCCGCCGCGCGAGGACGCGTGAAGCGCAGCGAACGGACGGAACCTTGGTTCGTCTATCTCGCGCGGTGCGCCGACGGCTCGCTCTATACGGGCATCGCGCGCGACGTCGCCGCGCGGATCGCGAAGCACGATGCCGGCAAGGGCGCGAAGTACACGCGCGGCCGAGGCCCGCTCGAGGTGTGCGCGGTGAGGCGCTGCCAGTCGCACGGCGAGGCCCTCCGGCTCGAGCTCGCGGTGAAGGCGCTGCCTCGCCCGGCGAAGGAATCGCTCACGCGTCCGCGCCGGCTGGCGGCCTTCGCCCGCGAGACGAGAAGAGACGAGAGGGATTGACGGAGAAGCGCGGAAGCGCGGAAGATCATTAATTAATCTTCCGCGCTTCTCTCTTTCAATCTCCTCTCGTCTCCATATCGTACCTTTCCGTACCAAACGGAGCCGGGATGCGGAAATTCGACGCCTCGTCCTGATCGTTTTTCCGGGCGGCAGGCACTCTACTTACCGAGGCATGGCGGAGACAGGCTTGGCGACGGACACCGAGGTCGTGACGGCGGACGCCGCCGTCCTCGACGCGATCGCCCTCGCACGTCAGGCCGCGACCGGCGATGCCGCCGCGACCAGCCGTCTGCTCCGCGGGATCGCGTCGCGCGTCGTCCGCGTCGTTCGCGCGGTGCTCGGCGGGTCCCATCCCGACGTCGACGACGTCTCGCAGCAGGCGCTCATCGGCTTCATCCAGGCGCTGCCGGCGTTCCGCGGCGACTGCGATCCCGCGCGATACGCGACGACCATCGCCGTCAGGACCGCGATCGCCGCGCGTCGTCGGACGAAGGTCGAGCACTCGCGTCGCGACGCCGGCGCCGATGCCGATGCCGTGCCCGCGTCGTCCGCGGGGCCGGGCGAGCAGATGGCGGCCGAGCGTCGCAAGGTGGTCCTGCGCGAGCTCCTCGCCGAGCTGCCTCCGGAGCAGGCCGAGGCCCTCGCGATGCGCGTCGTCCTCGGGTGGTCGCTCGAGGAAATCGCGAAGCAGAGCGGCGCTCCGCTGAACACCGTCCGGAGCCGCCTTCGTCTCGCGAAGGAGTCGCTGCGGAAGACCATCGAGAGCCAGCCCGGCCTGCTCGAGCTGCTGGAGGTCGGCGAATGAGCGTCGTCGACATCCATCCCGAGGACCTCCTCGACAAGGACGCGCGCGACGAGCTCTCGGGCGACGAGCGCATGAGGCTCGAGGCGCATCTCGTGCGCTGCTCGGCGTGCCGTGCCGAGCGCGTCCTCCGCGCGGACTTCGCCGACGAGCTCGCCGGCGAGGATCGTCCGTCGGCCGTGTTCGGCCTCGTGCAGGGCGCGCTCGCTGCGCCGCGTCCCGCCGCGATCGCGCCGGACGAGACGGATGACGCCTCGCCGAAGCCGATGCCCGAGCTCGACGCGGTGCCCGGCCTTCGCAGGCGCCCGCGTCGCACGGCGGCGTTCCTCCTCGTCGCCGCCGCGGTGCTCGCGGCGAGC
>JAQBQJ010000109.1 GCA_028287065.1 Labilithrix sp.
CCCACGCGAGGTCCAGAGGCCGTGCCTGGGAACCCGGACCCGGCCCCGACCCGCGGCGCCGCGGGCGCGAACCGAGGCGCGCGTGGCGCCGCCGCGGGCGGCGCGTAGACGACCGAGGGCGACCAGCGGCGGTACACGTTCGTGCCGGCGTAGTACGCGGGACCGCGATAGTAGCCCCACGGCGCGCCGTAGGAGTAGCGGGGCCCGCCGTACCACGCGCGCCCGAACCAAGGGCCATACGCGTAAGGGTAGCCCGCGCCGAGCACGACCACGCCACCCGTGTAGAATGCACCTAGATACCCGGGCGTGTACCCGACGTACACGTAGTCCGGCGAGTAGCCGTACACGCGCACGTAGGTGACGTAGTGGATGGGCGAGCTCACCGGGATCGAATAGATCGATTCGGGCACGCTCGTGGCGACGGTCCACGGGCCGGTGGGCGACGTCGCTACGAACCAAACGCCGTTCTCGACGGCGTAATAGAAGCCGTCGTTGGCCGCGATCACGGGCGTCTCGCTGTTGATGGCGTACTTCAGCGGTGCGCTCGCGCCCTCGACGGGCTCGAAGTCCGGGTCGCCGTCGTACTTCACGGCGAGGCTCATGCGGCCACGGTCGACGGTGGCCGTCTGCGGGATCGACGCGGCGATCGCCGCCTCCTCGGCCTCCGGCGTGGACGGGACGCTCGCGAGGACGCGCGCCTCGCGGTGGTCGCGCGGGATGGTGCGGAACGAGGGCGGCAAGTCTCGCGCGGCCACGAACGTCCACGGACCGCCGAGCGACGGCGCGCGGTACCAGCGCCCTTCGAGGAGGACATACGTCTGGTTGGTCGAGTCGTCGCGCAGCACGTCGGCGTCGGTATTGCTCACGGACGAGAGCGTCGTCCCCGAGATGCGGTCGTAGGCGGGAGCGCCGCGCGTCTCGATGAGCACGGTGGGCTTCGTCGCGACGACGATCTTCATGCCTTGGCGCACGCGTTCGGCTGCCTCGCCGAACAGGTCGACGGCTTGCGCCGACGCGAGGCGACCGCGCGCCGCTTCGAGCGCGGGCGGGACGTCGCGGACCTCGGTATAAGGACCTTCGATCGACCGCGCGGCGAACCAGCGATCGCCGACCCACAGGTAGAACGACCCGCGATCGGACAGGATGAGAGCGCGCGTGTTGACGACGCGCTGCACGCCGCCGTCGTCGGTGAAGCGCGGCGGTCCGTCGACCTGGACGATCATCTCGGGGCGATCCGACACCACGATCGCGGGCGGGTCGTTCTTCACGGGCTGTGACGGAACCGGGTCGCCCGTTGCGCCGTACGCGAGCTGCTGCTGGAGGCGATCGATGGTGACGGCCTTCGACTCGACGAGATCGGCGCCGCGAAGCGCGTCGAGGTACTCCGCTTCGTGCTCGGGTGCGGTCGGGAAATGGACGCGCGCCACGCGAACGTCGCCGAGCGTGACGAGGTCGTGCTCGCGATCGGTGCGGGTCGGCGCTTCGAACCATACGAAGCCGTACTTCGGCGTCGTTGCCATCGCCGGATAGAGCTCGACGGCGGCGCGGCCGGTGAGCCTGTCGTCTTTCCAGGCGAGGATTTTCGGCTCATAGGTCGCGATTGACGTATCTCCGGACGCGAAGACGCGTGGCCAGAGCGGCGCGGGTTTCTCATCGGTCGCCTGCTGGGCTCGAGCCTGCGCTTGGTCATCGCGCGCGGCCGGAAGGGCATACGCGCCCTGCGATCGTGCCTCGTACGGCGTGCGGGGCTCCTCGAGGTCGCATCCGGCGAGCGACGTGAGCGAGAGCAGCGCAGCGACGATGAACGGTAGAGCCCTCACGACCAGCCTCCCGGGCCGGAAGACACAGCGGCCCCGTGCCGAGCGTGCAATCGGCGGACCACAGCATGCGTCGTCGTCGCCGTCAGAGCAGCTTGAACGAGTCCATGAAGCGCTTCACGACGTCCTCGTCCACGCCGCCGACGTCGAGCGTCGAGACGATGAGCGAATAGAGCCGCTGGCGCACGAGATACAGACGCGAGTAGACGCGCAGCGGCGTGCCGGAGATGTTGCGGCGGAGGATGAGCACGCGACCCGGGTTTCCGCCGAGCGTGAGCGAGCGCTCGTGGAGGACGTCCGTCACGCCCCATCGCGGCGCGTTCACGTGATCGTCCAGGAAGCTGTCGGGCTTCGCGACCTCTGCTGCGGTGTGCTCGCTGTAACCCGCCGCGAACGACACCTTCCCGCCGGGGACGTCGAGCTTCGCCTCGGTGTAGCCGACCTTGTCGTCCTCGGCCGGGAGCGCCGTCACCTTCGGCTCGCCGGGGAAGAGCACGCTGAAGCGGTCTCCGCGATACGTCTTCCACGTCCAGTCCTTCACCGCGACGACGGGCGCGGCGTCGACCTCCGGGCGATCGACCCGCGGCGGAGCTCGCGCGGGGACGGCGGCTCCAGCGTCCGAGGCGACCGACGCGGGCGCCGCGGGCGCCGCGTCGCTCGCTTGCACGGCGTGCTCGCGATCCCTGCACGCGCAGAGCGACAGCGAGAGCAGAGCGACCGCGGCAGGACGCATTCCGGCGGGAAAAGCTACCACGGTGCGGCGCATGCAACGCATCCGCGGATGGCCCTCACGTACGTGAACCCCGTCTACGGCGAGTATTTCGCCGATCCGTTCGCATGGCGCTCGGGCGATCTCTACTTCGCGGTGGGCACCGGCTCGGCGGAGGCGTCCGGCTCCGTTCGCGCGACCGCGTTTCCGTTGCTCGAGTCCGCGGACCTGGTTCACTGGCGTCCGATCGGCGATGCGCTCGTGCGGCCCGATCCACGGCTCGGCGACACGTTCTGGGCTCCGGAGGTGGCGGAGCGCGACGGCCGTTTCTTCCTCTATTACTCCGTCGGGTTCGGCGACCGGCGTCATCAGCTGCGCGTCGCGCTCTCCGATCGGCCGCAGGGGCCGTATCACGATGCCGCACCGCTCACGGACGTGGAAGAGTGCCCGTTCGCGATCGATCCGCATCCCTTCCGCGACGCCGACGGTCGCGACTACCTGTTCCACGCGCGTGACTTCCTCGATCACGACGAGCACACGCGCGCGGGGACGGCGCTCGTCGTGCAAGAGCTCGCCTCGATGACGCGTCTCGCGGGCGAGCCGCGCACGGTGCTCCGGGCGCACTTCGACTGGCAGCGGTTCGCGTCGAACCGCGCGATGTACGGCGGCACGTACGACTGGCACACGCTCGAGGGACCGTTCGTGCTGCTTCGCGACGGCATCTATTACTGCACGTACAGCGGAGGCTGCTGGCAGACCTCGGGCTACGGCGTCGACTTCGCGACCTCGAACGACGTGCTCGGCCCGTACTCCGACGACGGCGGCGAGTCCGGCCCGCGCGTCCTGCGCGGCGTACCGGGCCACGTGATCGGCCCAGGGCATCACTCGGTCGTCCGCGGCCCGGACGGCGCGACGGACTACGCCGTGTATCACGCATGGGATGCATCGATGTCGGCACGTCGCATGTGCATCGACCCGCTCGTGATCACGGCCGAAGGACCGCGCTGTCTCGGGCCGACGTTCGCGGGCGTGCGCGCGGTCACCTGACGCCGAAGAGCGCCGCGAGCTTCCACCCGGCGAGGAGCGCGACCAGCGACCCGACGGTGAGCAGCAGGAACACGATGGCGGCCGACAGCACCGGGCTCGCCGCGCGCGTCTCCGCGGGCGCGTCCGGGAAGAGCAGCGGCTCGAGCGGCGCCGCGGCGTCGACCTCGAGGATCAGCGGCGCCGGCGTGATGCGCGGCGCCGGCGTGATGCGCGACTCCGGGATCGTACAGGCGGCGGCGAGCGCGGCCGTGACCGCGGCGGTGAGCTCACCGAGGCGCTGGCTCGGATCCTCGAGCGCCGGCGCAGCCCGCCGGCCGGCGAGCGGCGGCGGCGAAGGAGCAGCAGGCGCAGGCGGCGGTGGCGCGGATGCCGTGTCGATCACGTCGACGTCGGCAAGCACCTTGTACCGTGCGGTGACCGGATCCTCGGCCTTTCCCCGCTTGAGATCGGCGAGGAGCGAGTCCGGCAGCGCGGCGACGGCGGTCTGCGCATTGTGGACGTCGTCCGGACTGCCGTCGGGCGGCGGGTCCGTCGTGAAGCTCACCATGTCGAACGACGCTTCGTCCTCGTCGTCGCGGCGGCGCTGGCTGTTCATGGCTCCCCCGTATCGATCGGGCCCTGGGGCGCACCGCACGCGACCGCTGCGAAAGCAACGAGAGCGCTCAGACTCGTGTGCGCGATCGACTTCATGAACGATGCCTCCTCGGGTGGGGCGTAGGACCGGGCGTGAGCCCGCGAAGCAGCCACCGCGCCAACGCGTCTCCCGGGGCGATCCGCTACGTCGCGCACGAACGCCCTGGCGCGATCTGCGGGGTGTCTACAGCAGCCGTGCGGGAGCACCCAAGCGGCTCGCATGTAGTCGCTGGACGCAGCGATTGATCACCGTCGTCGTCGACGCGCGGCGGAACGCGATAGACTGGAGGGATGGTTCCAAAAGGAAATAGCGAGCACCCTGCCGTCACGCGCGCGAAGTACCAGAACCCCTTGTTCAGCGACGAGAGCCGCATCGCGCTTCCTCGGCTGCACGTCACGATCGAACGGCGAGCCGGTGAGGAAGCAGGCTCGACGTTCGTGCACGACGGCGACGTCTTCCGGATCGGTTCGCACGCTTCGAATGATCTCGTGCTCGCGGATCCGACCGTCTCGCGCTTCCACTGCCGCATCACGCGCGAGGCCTCCGGCTGGCGCATCACGGATACGGGCTCGCGCAACGGCACGCGTCTCGACGGAGTCCGCGTGCTCGTCGCGGAGCTCGAGGCGGAGGCGGTCATCGCGATCGGCGAGTCGCTCTTGCGCGTGCGCACCGCGAACCTCGGCGCGGTGAGCGTGCCGGTCGTACGGTCGTTCGGCGCGATCGTCGGACGGAGCGTTGCGATGCAGCAGCTCTACAGCGTGCTCGAGCGGATCGCGGCGAGCGAGATCGACGTGCTCATCCACGGCGAGAGCGGTACGGGCAAGGAGCTCGTCGCGACCGAGCTCGTGCAGCGGAGCGCGCGCGCGGACGGACCGCTCGTCGTCGTCGACTGCGGATCGATCTCGCCGTCGCTCGTCGAGAGCGAGCTGTTCGGTCACGTGCGCGGCGCGTTCACCGGCGCCGACCGCGACCGCCAGGGCGCCTTCGAGGCCGCGAACGGCGGAACGATCTTCCTCGACGAGGTCGGCGAGCTCCCCGCGGAGGTGCAGCCGAAGCTCCTGCGTGCGCTCGAAGCGCGCGAGGTGCGTCGTGTCGGGCAGACGCGCTCGACGCGCATCGACGTGCGTGTCATCGCCGCGACGCACCGCGATCTCGAACGCGAGGTGAACCGCGGCAACTTCCGCGAGGACCTCTATTACCGCCTCGCGAAGGTGAGCCTGCGCGTGCCTCCGCTCCGCGATCGGACCGACGACCTTCCGCTCCTCGTCGAGAGCTTGCTCGCGTCGCTCGGCGCGAAGGACAGCGCGCAGCTGTTCTCACCTGCCGTGCTCGCCTCGATGCAGCATCACGATTGGCCCGGCAACGTCCGCGAGCTGCGGAACTACGTCGAGCGCAGCGTCGTGCTCGAGGAGGCGCCGAGCCCGTCGCAGGGCAGCGGCCTGCGTCCGGCGGTCCAGCCCTCCGGACCGAGCCTCGAAGCCGAGGCGAAGGCGCGCGCCGATCTCTCGGTGCCGTTCCGCGTCGCGAAGGACTCGATCATCCGCATCTTCGAGAAGGCGTACATCGGTCCGTTGATCGAGCAGTGCCAGGGCAACATGAGCAAGGCCGCGCGCATGGCTCGGATGGACCGCATGTACCTGCACCAGCTCGCGCAAAAATACGGCTTCCATCAGGGCAAGCCGCCCTCGGACCCCTCGAACGAACCACGGTCGTAAAACGAACCGGGGTCAGGGGCGTTCGGCGGCGCGCCACTTCACGACCAGTTCCTTCTCGGCGGGGGTGACGGCGGGGCCCGTGTGGACGCCGCGTTCGAGGAGGCCGTACGTGCTCGACGGGGGCTTGCCGCCCTCGAGGTGGTAGCTCTTCGCCTTGAAGAGGTCGTAGCTCGAGGCCTCGTCGGGGCCGAAGAACGCGGGCGCGCCGAGCGATCCCGGCGGCGCATGGCACCCGCCGCAATGCTTCTCGAGCGCGGTCCACACGGGCGTGAAGAGCGCGCGCGCAGAGGCGTCGCCTCCCGCGTCGACCGCGGGCGGGTCCGGATCGTCGAAGACGTGGACGTTCTGGATCGCACCGGCGCCGCCGAATCTCGGATCGTCGTCGGCGCATCCGGTGACCAACCCACAGACGGTGCTGGACCCGAGCGCAACGAGCAGGGCGGTGGAGCGGCGCATGAAGGGTTGGTACCCGACGGTGCCGCACCCGATCCGTCAATCGCTCGTGCTCGTGCTCGTGCTCGTGCTCGTGCTCGTCTCGTCTCGTGCCTCCGCACGCGGCTGGTCGAACCCGCGCGCGCTCGATCTCGCAAGAGAAGCGATCGACGCGAAGAAATCCGGCGACGCCGAGCTCTGTGTCGAGAAGGGGAGGGCGTCGCTCCTCCTCGAGGAGCACCCGTACGTGCGGCTCCATCTCGCGAGCTGCCTCGCGGCGACCGGGAAGCTGATCGAGGCGCTCAATGGCGCGAAGGAGTCGCTCGCCGCCGCTCTCCGCACCGCAGACGAGGACCTGAGGCGCTCCGCGCAGCAGCGCGTCGTCGAGCTCTTGCCGCGCATCGCGCACGTGACGATCGTCGTTCCGACCGACGCCTCGGGGATCAAGGTCACGTTCGACAGCATTCCGGTGCGCGCGTCGCTGCTGCACGTGCGCGTCGCGGTCGATCCCGGCGAGCACGTCGTCGTGGCGGAGCGCACCGATGCGAAGGGCGAGAAATACAGGTACGCCGAGCAGCTCACGCTCGCCGACGGTCAGGACGAGACCGTCGCGATCGTCCTCCGGCCGCAGAACCTCACCGACGCCGAGCGGCTCTGCGCAGAGGCCGCGACGTCGGTCCGGGAGAAGGTGGCGTGCTTCGAGCGCTCGTCGGAGAAGCCCGCCGTTCGCATCGCGCTCGAGGCGTCCGCGTACACCGACACGACGGCGGTGCACGTGTTCTCACCGTCGATCGACCTCTCGGTCGCGTCGCCCACCGGAGGATGGCGCATCTCCGGCTCGTACCTCGTCGACGTGCTCTCGGCGGCTTCGCCCGACATCGTGTCGATGGCCTCGCCGGCGTATCGCGAGACGCGTCATGCCGCATCGCTCGGCGGCGGGTACAGGCTCGACGTCGTGCAGCTCGATGCGCACGGCAACGTATCGAGCGAGCCCGACTACCTCTCGCGCAGCGTGGGAGGCGCCGCCGGCGTGGAGCTGTTCGACAAGTCCGTCACGCCGCGCATCGGCTACGACTTCGCGCGCGATCGCATCGGCATCCGCAACACGCCGTTCTCGCAGTATTCGCGGAGCCTGACGACGCACACCGTCGAGGCGGGTGTCACGTTCGTGCTCTCGGCGAGCACGCTGCTCGTCACCGGCGCGTACCTCGGGCTCGAGCGCGGCGAGCAGTCGAAGCTGTATCGGTACGTGCCGTTCTTCGACGCCGCGGATGCGCCGTCGGTGAGGCCCGGCGCGGGCGCGAAGGACGTGAACGACGTCCGTCTGCCGATCCGCCCGCGCGAGAACGTCCCGCGCGAGCGCGACCGCCTCGCGGTCGGCGCGCGCGTGAACCATCGCTTCGCGGCGGGCACGCTCCGCATCGAAGAGCGCTTGTACGGCGATACCTGGGGGATCCGAGCGACCACGACCGATGTAAGATACATGCATGATCTCGGCGAGCGCCTGCGCGTGTCGCCGCACGTCCGCTACCACCTGCAGAGCGGCGCGAGCTTCTACCGCCTCGCGTACACGCCGCTCGCGGGCGATCGCACCACCAACTATGTCCTCCCAGCGTTCCGTACGACGGACCGCGAGTGGTCGCCGATGACCGCAGTGAGCGCCGGTCTCGACACGCGAATCGCGCTGACGAGCGAGCGGGCGAGCGTCCGTCACGCGTTGCTGCTCGGAGGCGAGGTGATGCGCGCGTGGTACTTCGAGAGCCTCTTCCTCGAGCATCGGACCGCCGTCTACGGGACGGTCGGCTTCGAGGTGGAGCTCTAGATGAGGAGGGGGCTCGCGCTGCTCGTCTCGCTGTCGTCTGTCGCGTGCAGCGATCCGGTGCGCGACGACGCCGTCGCGCGCCTCGGACCCGAGGCCGCCGGCGTGAGCCCGGGTCCCCTGCATCGGCCGGGACAGCCGTGCCTCGTGTGTCACTCCGAGCGTGGCCCCGCGAGCGACACGCCGTTCGTGCTCGCCGGCACCGTGTTCGAGACCCCTTCCGCGTCGTCACCGCCCGCGAAAGGGATCGCGATCGTCGTGCGCGACGCCGAGAACCATTCACCGGGCGTGTTCGAGACCAACGCGGCGGGCAATTTCTTCATCACCGAGAAGGACTGGCCGGACATGGCGTTCCCGGTGCGCGTGGGCATCGAGCGCGACGGCAAGCGGAAGGAGATGACGACGAGCGTGAACCGCGAGGGCTCGTGCAACTTCTGCCATCGACCGGCGACGAACAGCCGCTATGCGATCGCGGGCGACGAGCCGCGGAGCTCGATCGGCCCGATCGACTTCGAGGGCGCACGATGATGTGTCGTAAAAATAGCGCTCTCGTAGCGATTGCGCTCGGCGTCGCGGCATGCGCGAGCTGCGCCGTGGTGCCCGATCCGAACCAGGCCGCCGTCGTCTCGCCTCCGAGCCGCGAGCAGTTCATCATGGGCGGCGTGAACGATTTCATGGAGCGACGTTGCGGCGCCCTCGACTGTCACGGGCAGATCGGACGGCCGCTCCGCATCTACGGCGCGCTCGGTTTGCGCAAGACCGATCCGAGCATGCCCGGCGCGGAGCGTCCCACGACGGCGACGACGGACGACGAGAAGATCGACAACTACCTCTCCGCGATCGACCTCGAGCCCGAGGCGATCGGATACGCGAACGCGACGAAGGGCGAGTACGACGACTTCCTCCTCCTGAAGAAGCCGCTCGGCCTCGAGAACGAGGGCGTGCGACACAAGGGCGGCCCCGTGCTGCGCGTCACCGGCGATCCGGGCTTCGAGTGCCTGCGCTCGTGGATCCGGGGCGCCGTTCGGACGAAGGACTGCCAGGACGCGACGTTCTGAGCGAGCTTCAGTATCCGAGCTCGACGGCGGCGGAGGCCGTCGCCGCCGCGGAGGTCGCGGCGGCCGGGCCGTGAGCCGACGCCTGCGCGCGAACCGATCCGCTCGTGCTCGGCACGGCGATCGCCGCCGGCGCCGGAGGAGGCGCGGCGCGCTTCAGCGCAGACACGGCGATGGCGCCCTCCGATGCGCTGCCGTCACGTGCGGTGATGGGCGAGCGTCGCGCCGTCGGCAGCAAGAGCGGGTCGTCCACCGGGGCATCGAGCTGCGCGGCCGCGGGAGCGCGTTCGACCTCGTGACCGCGCTCGCCGATGCCGGCGCCGGCGGCGAGCAGCACGGCCGCGGCCGCCACCCCGAGCGCTGCGATCGCGATCGCGAAGGTCCAGCGACGCGGCGCCGGCTCCGCGGCGTCGCTCGACGGTCGCTCGTCGACGATCTCGATGAGCTCGAGGCTGCGTGCGACCGGGGCGGCCGACTCCGGCGCGTGGGTATCGTTCGAATGGCGGCGCGGCTCCGGGACGGTCACGCGGCGTGCGCTCCGCAGCACCGACGACGATCGCTCGGCGGAGACCAGCGCGCGCGAAGGCGCGAACGGAAGGAGCGCTTCGGCGAGCTCCGCGACGTCGGCGAAGCGTCGATCAGGGTCCTTTTGCAGGCACTTCATGACCACGCCAACGAGGCCGGCGGGCAGGTCCGGACGGAGCTCGCCGAGCGGGGGCGGCTCGCGCTCGAGCACGGCGGCGCACAGCGCATTCACGCTCTCGGCGCGGAACGCCTCGGTGCCGGCGAGGAGCTCGTAGAGGACGGCGCCGAGCGACCAGAGATCCGAACGCGCGTCGGCCGAGGCGGTCGAGCGGATCTGCTCCGGCGACATGTAACAGGGCGTCCCGAGCGTGAGCTCGCCCGTGAGCCGCGAGCTCGCCTCCGCTCCGGTGAGGGCGACCTTCGAGATCCCGAAGTCGAGGACCTTGATGACCGGAAGGCCCTCGCGCTCCACGAGGAACAGGTTCTCGGGCTTGATGTCGCGATGGATGATCCCGTTGCAGTGCGCGATCGCGAGCGCCTCACACGCCTGCATCACGTACTCGACGGCGCTCTCGGTCGGCAGCGGGCCGCTTCCGGCGACGACCGCGCAGAGGTCGCGGCCCTCGAGGTGCTCCATGACGAAGAACGGCGCGCCCTCGTGGATGCCGACGTCGTAGACGCGCGCGACGTGCTCGCTCCGGATCTTGCACGCCGCCCGCGCCTCCTGCGTGAAGCGCTCGGTGATCGTCTCGTTGCCGAGGAACTTCTGGTCGAGGAACTTGAGCGCGAACGGCTCGTCGAGCTCCACGTGACGGGCCGAGAGGACGAACGCCATGCCGCCCGTGCCCAGCACTCGCTCGACGCGGTACTTCCCGGCGACGACGTCGCCGACGGACACGTAGAAGCTCGGTTCCATCGTCTCGCCTCCCATGCTCAGAACACCCCGTCGATCCCGACCGACGTCGCGCCGACGCTCGGTCGCACGCGTGCGCCGGTCGCCGGTGCAACGGGACTGCCGCCCGAGAAGAGGAGGAGCGCGATGCCGGTCACGGTGCCCACGCCGGCGGCGACGAAGCCGGCGGTCGAGACCGTGGCCCACGTCTTCGCGTCGCTGAGCTCGCTCTGGAGCGCCTGTCCGCACACCTTGTTCGCGTCGCAGTTGGTCGACAGGCGGCTCTCCTTCTGGTCGACGATGACTGCGCCGGCGATGCCGAGACCGAGCCCGATCGCGCCGACACCGAACGCGAGGACCGCAGGGACCTTGGACGGCAACGCGTCGGCGCCGGCCGTCCCGAGGCCCGCGCCACCGTCGTTGCGCAGCCCGGCGCGGGCCCGCACGGCGGCGGCGCGTGCGTTCGGATCCGGTCGTAGCTCGAGACGCACGCTCTTCGTCTGTCCTTCGTCGAGCGACTCCGTCACGGAGCTCGAGAGGAAGCCCTCGGCGCTGACCTTGATCGTGTGAGTGCCGGGATCGATCGGGCGATCCGTATCGACCACAGCATCGGACGTGGGCTCGTCGTCGACGGTCATCGACAGCCGCGTGCCCGGGGGCGCATCGACCTCGATCCGCAGCGCCGCGACGCGCGGTAGCGTCGTCTCGAGCACCTTGCGCGCGCGCACCACGGCGGCGCCGAACGCCGCATGCGCGTTCGCCGGCAGCGGCTCGCGGATCACGCGCTGGAGCCGCTCCGTGCCGCGGACGAGGAACCCGCGCTCGATCTCGCACTCGGCGAGGCGCGTCGCCGTCGTGGGCGCGTGGTGGAGCTTCTCGGCGCGCTCGAGCTTCGGCACCGCTTCCTTGCAGTTGCCGGCGTTCGCGAGCGTCACGCCTTCGACGCCGAGCGCGCGCGCCGTCGCGGTGTCGGCCGCTTCGTCGGCGCGCGCCGCCCTTCCGGCCGCCACCACCACGATCGCGCCCGCGATGGACGCCGCCGCTCGAGCGAGGGAACGTCGCATCAGTTGCAGGCCTTTCCGCAGATCGAGGCGACCTCGCTCACGCACGTGGCGTCCCACGCGACGGCGCAGCAGTAGGCGTCCTGCGCGCAGAGCTGCGTCGCGCAGCTCTCGCAGGCGCTCGCGAGCGGTCCACCCGTCGCGCACACGGCGTGCGCGCACGTGCTCGCTCCGGCGTCGCCGGCGGGCGCAGGCGCCGCGCAGCTCTTGCCGCAGATCGACGCGACCTCAGAGACGCACGTGGCGTCCCAGCTCGTGGTGCAGCAGTAGGGATCCTGCGCGCAGAGCGTGGTCGCGCACGGATCGCAGGTCGCCGTGAGGCCCTGACCGGTCGCGCAGATCGCGTGCGCGCAGGCGTCGCCGGCATCTCCCGCGTCGCCGGCGAGGGACGGCCCCTCGATGCGCTGCTCCGTGCGCCCTTGCCGCTCGCCCGGCTCGGCCGAGCAGGCAAGGGGCCCCGCGACGATGACGACGGCACACGAAATCAAGCCGACGCGAATGGTGATTGGCATTTCCGATACCCTCTTTCGATTACCCAACAGCGTCATTGGCATTGAACGAATGCCCCGCCCACGACCTGCGTTTGCACGTCCATCGTCACTCCGGAGCTGCCGAAGACCGGCGCGCCCGCGCTCGTCCCGAGGCACCACACCTCGACGGTGCCGCCCATGATGTCGCCGCTCGTATCCCACTGCAGCAGGCCGAACGTGCCGCGGAGCGCGACGGACTTGCCGCTCGCCAGATCGTGCATCACCGGCCCCACGCCCTTCGCGCCGACGACCGCGGGGCTTCCCACCGCGAGCGTGCGGAGCCCGTGCGCGACGGTCGTTCCGGACGGCGGTGCACCGGGCATCGCCGCGAGCGCGTAGGCGACCGCGTACATCGCGTCGTACGAGAGCGCGGCGCCGGCGGCGAAGGCCTCCGCCGGCGGAGCGCCGTAGCGCGCGGTGAACGCCGCGCGGAACGCGTCGAGCACCGGCGTCGAGCTCGTGTCCGGCTTCACGCCGACGCCACGGATGCGACGCCGGATGTCCGCGGGCAGCGACGACGACGCGACCGCGTCGAGGAGCTCCTGCGTGCGTGCCGCGTCCGTGAGCACGTAATACGGGCGATTCACGGCGCGCGCGGCGGTCAGGGCCTGCTCGAGCGGCACCATCATGGCGGCGACCTGCTCGGCGGCGGTGACGAACACGATGTCCGGTTTGAACGTGACCGCATACTTCGTCGCGACCGCCGCCTGTGCCGTCGTGTTGCCCGGCTCGTACGGATCGACGCTCACGTTCGCCGCGTTGGCCGCGTCGCCGATGAATCGCCCGTTCAAGATCAGCTTTCCGCTGATCGCGTCGTGCGCGCTGCTCCCGAGGGCGTCCGTGGGGTGAACGATGCCGAGCTTCACGGTCGTGAGCGCGCGCGTCGCGCGGAGCACCGTCTCGAGGTCCTTGATCTGCTCGATCACGAGCTTCGCGCGCTGCGTGTCCGACGGCGTCGCGCGCCACGTGAGATCACCGTCCGCGAGGTTCGAGATGGCCGACGCGGGTGACGTCGGCGTCATCAGGAGCGTGCCTGCCTTCGCGCTGATCTGCTGCGTGACGTCCACGACCTGCTCTCCGGAGGTCGGTCCGAGGATCGCCGGTACCCGAAGCTCGTCGGCGAGATGGCGCGTCGCGCGCAGCACGTCCGCGCCGGCGTTGCATCCGACCACGACGAGCGGCCGAGGCGCGCTGCCCGGGCCGTCGCCGGGCAGGCCGCCCGCGCTCGTGTCGATCTCCTGCGCCGCGAGGAATGCCGCACGCTCGAGCGCGGACGCGCTCGTTTCGCTGAGCAGCGTGCCGATCACGACCGCGCGCTCGTCCGTCGAATCGCCGAACACGCGCGGGCAATCCGCGGTGACGAGCGGCTCGCAGCGTCCGGTCGCCTTTACGCACACGTTCGCGACGGGCGTCGTCTCGAGCGGGCTGCCGTCGCGCGCCGGCACGACGGCGCAGTCGCTCTGCGTCCGACAGCCCGTCTTCGGCGCCGGTGCCTTAGCGGCCGGCGCCGGGCCTTCCGGAGTCACCGCACCCGCCGGATTCGAGGCCGGCGGAGGATCCGCGACGGTGTACTCGTCGAGCCCGCGGATCGCCGCGCAGCCTGCGCTCGTCGCGAGCAGGCCAAGGGCGCCGGAGATGAAAGTGGACTGTCGCATGCTCTCCTGGTGATCGGGTGCGGGCCGCTTCGTCACATCGTCCGCCACCGGCCTTCGCCGGCGCTGACGTGGCTCAGCCGCATTGCGGGAGGGAACCCGCATCAATGACGGCGGCGTCGTCGAAGAAGGACGTGATGTTCATCGGTGATGAACCTCGGTCCGCAAGGCCCGTGCCGAAGGCGCTCAGCCGCGTCGATGCCGATCGCGCGCAGCGTCTCGGTGGTGCGTGCGGCCCGCGCCGCCGTCCACAGTCGCACGTCCCCTTACTTCGGGCGTCCGCGCAGCGCGGCGATCTCCGAGCGTTCGAGCCACGTCACGTCGACGGCGATGTTCTCGATCACGCGCGCCGAGTGGCCCGCGGTCGAGCGCCGTCTCGACGCGGCCGTGAAGAGGCCGTCATGAGACGCGCCGTCGGCATCGATCTCGTGATGATCAGCCGCATCGCGGAGTCGCTCGACTCGTCTGGCGACGGCTTCGCAGGTTCGTCGAGCGCGTCGCCTCGTAGAACGAGGTCGAAGCCGACTCGAAGTGCGCAGGCTTGTCGAACCGTGCGCGATCGACGAGAGTTCCGCTCGACTTGGTCCCCGCGTGGCTCGCCATCTCGCTTCTGTACGCGCAGATCGCGCCGGTGCTGACGCCAGTACGGACTCCCTCGGCTCCGGTGATCGACGGCGACCTCTCGGACGAGGTCTGGGCGGGAGCGCCTGCGACAACGGCGTTCACGCAGAAGTTCCCGCACGAGCGCGCGGCACCGAGCGAGCGGACGACGCTGCGTGTCCTCTACGACGACGATGCGCTGTACGTCGCATTCGATTGCGAGCAGAAGACGGTGCCGGTCGTCCGGCGCATGGCTCGTCGCGATCGCGACGTCGAGTCCGACTCCGTCACGATCGACATCGACAGCCGCGCGCTCGGCAAGACGGCCTTCGAGCTCACCGTCAACGCGGCGGGCGTCCTCCGCGACGGGATCCGCTCGAACGACGCATCCGGGGAAGGTAACGGCGAACGCTACAGCGCCGGCTGGGACGAGAACTGGGATGCCCGCACGCGCGTGCGCGACGACGGCTGGTCGGCCGAGATCCGCGTTCCGCTGCGCGTCCTGCGCTTCTCGCCGGCAGCCGTGCAGACGTGGGGCTTCCAGGCGCGCCGCTACACGTCGATGCGGCAGGAGACGGACGAATGGTCGTTCGTGCCCCGGAACGTCGTCAGTGAGGTGTCGAACTACGGCCGGCTCCAGGACTTGCGCGTGAGCCCGCACCCGGACCTCGAGCTCAGGCCGTTCGTGCTCGGACGCGTGCGCCGGAGCGACCGTACGGACGTCGTCCTCGAGTCCGGCTTCTCGCCGGCGGCGTCGGCCGGTCTCGATCTCCGATGGCATCTCACGCCCGATCTCACGCTCGACGCGACGGTGAATCCCGATTTCACCCAGGTCGAGGGCGACGAGCTGTATCTGAATTTATCCAACTTCGAATCGTTCTTTCCCGAGAAGCGGCCATTCTTCGTCGAGGGCGCCGAGATCTTCGAGGCGCCCACGCCGCTGTTGTTCGCGCGGTCGTTCCAGCTCCTGTACACCCGACGGATCGGACGGCGCCCCGGGCCGCCCGTGCTGCGCCCGAACATGCCGGGAGTCGCCGACCGTCTGGTGACCACGCCGGAGCCGTCGACGATTGTCGGCGCGACGAAGCTCGTCGGCCGCCTCGGCGATCGATGGTCGGTCGGCGCCATGTCCGCGCTCACGGCGGAGAACGACGTCGAGGTGCAGGAGCTCGGCGGCGTTCGACGCGACCGGCTCGCGGATCCGACGACCGCGTACCAGGTGGTGCGGATCAAGCACGATTTCGAGGGCGGCAGGTCGCATGTCGGCTTCCTCGGCACCACCGTGACGCGTGCCGAGCAGACCGAGCGCCACCCGACGTATGCAAAGAGCGACGGCTCGGCGCGGCGCGCGATCTGCCCGACGGGCGAAGAGATCGCCGTTGGCTCACGCTGCACGCACGACGCCTACGTCGGCAGCGCCGACGGGGTGTGGCGCTCCGCAAACGGCGAATACCTCGCGACCGCCCGCGCCCTCGCTTCGATGATGAAGCATGGCCCGCCACGTACGCTGCGCGACGGGACCGTGGTGGGCGACGGCGACGCGGGGTACGGAGCGCAGGTCACCGCCGCGCGCGAGGGCGGATCGGGCCTCGCCTGGAATACCCAATATCAACACGCTAGCCGTAAGCTCGATTTCAACGATCTGGGCTTCATGGAACGCCAGAATCATCATTACTATTACGGTAATCTCGAATATCGGACCTTCGAGCGCCTCGGTCCGACGATCGAGACGAAGACGTGGATCGAGGTCGCCGGCCGGCACAATCTCGACGGCGTGAAGGTGAGTCGCAAGTGGCTCACCGACACCTTCATTCGTTACGAGAATTTCTGGAATTCGTATCTCGAGCTCAACTACGAGGAGCCGCGGCTCGACGATCGCGA
>JAQBQJ010000127.1 GCA_028287065.1 Labilithrix sp.
GCGGGAGCGACAGCGGGAGCGGGAGCGACAGCGACAGCGGCAGCATCAGCGCCGGCTGCCCCCGGCGCCGCCATCGCGCTCGGCTGCGCCGCCGCCGTACGCGGTTTCCGCGGGATCCCCATCGCGCCCGTGTCTTGCTGCCACTCGAGGTACGCGCGCAGCGAGGCGGCGACGCTCGCGAGCTCGTCGCGCAGCGGATTGCCGCCTTCGCTCGTTGCGTCCGATTTCGCCATCCAGGCGATCGATTAGGTCGCCCGGCGCGGCGACGCAACCCCAGCCGATCAGCGGCTGAAGCGGAAATTCACGCGGTACACGCCCGGGATCGCGACGCCGTCGACGTTCAACGCCGGAACGTACTTCTCGCGGAGCGCGCACTTGCGGGCTTCGCGACCGAAGCCGTGGCCGGGATCCGACGTGATCGCGACGTTCTCGGCGCGGCCGTCCATCGTCACGCGCACTTCGATGCCGACCTTCGCTTCGTCGACCTGCTCGGCATCGGCTTCGGCCGGGAACGGGCAGCGCTCGAGGTTCGCCTTGTTGACGATCGCCGCCGTGCGCGATCGATCGACCTTTACAGCCGGCGGGGCCGGCGCAGCGCCGGTGCCGCCCGGAACGCCCGTCGCGACCGCCGCGAGGTTGTTCGTCGCGCTCGTGGCCTTTCCGCCGATCTGCGTCACGCCACCGATCGCGGTGTCGGCGTTGCCGGCGAGGAACGTGTTGCCCGTGAGGTCCACCGGCTCGTCCTTCGCGGGCTCGGCCATGAGCACCTTCGCGGCGTCCGCGGCGGCCGGCGGCGGCGGCGGCGCCTCGTCCTTCGGCTGCTCCTTCACGAGCTGCTTCGGCGGCTCCTTCTCTTCCGGAGGCGGCGGAGGCGGCTCTTCGGCCTTCTCGACCGGCTTCACCATGTCGACTTCGTACGTCTGCGCGAGCTTGTTCGAGACCGTCGCACGCACGTCGTACGCCCACGACGCGAACGCATGCAGCACGGCGGCTTGCACCGCACCGACCGCCGCACCCGCATGCACCGACACGGCGAGGACCGCCGCGGCGACCATCACGGCGACCGGGATGCGCGGTCCGAGAGACAGGACGCCCGCGAGCGGATCGACCCCAGGACCGCGCTTCGTGTTGCGGCGCGGGCCCCGTGCTGTCGTTCCGTTCAGTGTGCTGCTCATCGGGTGGGTTCTGTCCGTTGCAAGGGGTCTGCCGTCGCGGCGGAGTGACGTGCGGCCTATTTCGGAGCCGGCGCCGGGGGAGGCGCGGGTGCCGGAGCCCCGCCACCGCCGCCTCCGGGCACGCCCGGCGCGACCGGCGAGACGCCGAACGCGATCTTGGCGACCTGCGCCTGCTTCAGCAGGTCGAGCACGTGGATCACCCGCCCATGGGGCACGGAGCTGTCCGCTTTGATGATGGCGCGGAGCTCGGGGTTCTTCTCGCGAGCGGTCCTCGACTGCGCGAGGATCGCGTCGTCGCTCGGGACCGGCTTCGAGTCGATCTGCGTGGTGCCGTCGGCCGCGAGAACGATGCTGAAGACCGTCTGGATATCGGAGCCCGACGCCGCCTTCGGCAGGTCGAGCGGCACCGACTTCGAGACGATGAGCTTCGCGGTGACCATGAAGATGATCAGGAGCACGAGGACGATGTCGACCAGCGGCGTGACGTTGATGCCGGTGATCGCTTCGTTCGTGTCGTCTTGTGCGCCGCCAGCCATCAGTTGTCGTCCACGTCCTTGGGGGCGCGCGCGGCCTTGCTGGAGCGCTCACCGCGCGCCGCCGCCGTCTCGATCGCGGCCTCGACGTCCGGACCGCCCGCGCCCGTCGCCTTGAGATGCGCGAGGAGGACGTGGCTGAGAGCGTCGGTGTTCGCGAGCGTGGCGCGCACGATGCGCTGGAACCAGTTGAAGGCGGCGACGGCGGGGATGGCGACGAGCAGACCGACGGCCGTGGCGACGAGCGCCTCGGAGATGTTCGTCATGACCGCTTCGGGCGCGACGGTCGTCGCAGCGGCCGTGAGCGTTGCGTTCTTCTGCTTTCCGAGCTCGTCGAACGCGCCGACGATGCCGATGACGGTTCCGAGCAGCCCGATGAACGGCGCGTTATTTCCCAGCGTTCCGAGGAACGTGAGGCGCTTCTCGAGCTTCAGCTTCTGAAGGGCGCTCGCACCGAGCATCGCTTCCTCGGCGGACTCGCTGCCCATGCCGGCTTCGACGATCCCGGCGATGACGACCGCCGCCTCGGCGCTCGGGGAGGCCTCGAGGCGCTTGCGCGCCCCATCGAGGTCGCCGCCGCGGAGCAGGCGCCCCAGATCGCGCATCAGCGCGGGCACGTCGTCGCGGAGCGACCAATACAGCCACGCGCGCTCGAGCATGATCGCGAGCGAGACGACGCTGAGGACCAACATCAGGATGAGGACCCAGCCGGCTCCCAGGCCGACCATCGCGCTCTTCACTCGCTCGATCATTCTTCCTCTGACTTCGTTTCTGCCTCGGCGTCCTCCGCGGACGTCGTGGATTTTCCGTCGCGGGAGCCGTCGATCACATCGAAGGCATTCGCGAGCACCGTCGTTGCGTAGGCCCCTTTGGGTAGCACGAATCGAACACGCAGCGAGGCTGGTTGTTCCCGATTATCAACTTCATCGTCGCCGGGAACATCTTTACTATTCATCACTTGTGCGACTGAGCAGCCGGTTACCCGGAGCCGCAGCGCCCTTCGCGTGCCTTCTCCGAGGGATCGCGCGCGCTCGAGGTCGACCCCGTCGAGGAACGGGACGGCCAGCCGCTCCTCGAGCGCCTTCACCTCACCGTCCGGCCACCTCATCTTTGCGCCGATGATGGGTCCGGTCGGGCACACCTCGCCGCGGTCCGCGCGTTCACGGTCCGCCTGAACGTCCGTGCAGACGAAGATGCCGCCCGTGTCCTCCTTCTTGAGCAGGTCGCCGAGCAGCGGCTTTCGCCACGTGCCGTCGGCGATGCGCGCCTCGAGGACCGCGTTGAACACGGCGGACTGCAGCGCCGAGAAGTGGAACCGGCGGAGACGCGGATCGTTCGGCGCGCGCTCCTTCCCGGTGAGCCATGCGCGCGCGCGCTCGGCGTTGTCTCCGTCCTTGCCGAAGCGCTGCACGCCGAAGGCGTTCGGCACGCCCTCGACGCCGAAGCGCTCCATGGCGGCGACGACGCCTGCGATCGCATCGACCGGCACGTCGCGGACGATGATGTCGAACCGATTGCCCTTCAGGTGCCCGGTCTTCAGCTTGTTGGCGTGACGCTTCGCATCGAGGACGCGGATGTTGTCGATGGTGAGCGCCTTCGCGCGCGCCTCGAGATCGGGCGACTTGGGCGGCGCGGGGATCGACACCCACTGCGTCGTCACGCCGACCTTGTCCTTCATGCCCGCGATGCCGACGTCGCGCATCTGGATGTCGAGCGCCTTCGTGATCGCGCGCACCGCCGCGTCCGTCGTGAGGTTCCTCTTCTCGAACTTCACGAAGAGGTGCATGCCCTCGCCGCTCGGCTCGTACGCGGGCAGCTCCTCGACGACGAAGTCCTCGGCCGTGCTCTTGATCCGTCCGCGGGGCAACGTCATGGCCCCGGGGAGTACTACATCCCGATCTCGTGGGCCATCACGTCGCGCGGGGACCGGAACGTCTGCTGCGGTGAGTACGCGAGGAAGTTCGAAACGCGTGACGTGTACAAGCACGCGTAGTCGTCGACTTGCTTGCCGAAGCTCGACTGCTCGGCGCCCTCCTTCAGGAGAGAGCCCCAGTACGGATGGAAGCGCAGGTCGATGCGCCGCTCCATCGCCGTGACCTCGGCCTCGATCTGCCGGAGCTTGCCGCGGATGCGCTCGACCGCACGCTTGAACCGCATGCGGTCCGCCTCGAGCTCCGCGCTCGACCCGTTCGCGCCGTTCGCGGCCGCGGCAGCCGCTGCCGCGAGATCGCGCGTGCTGCCGTCGCGCTTGCCGGAGAGATGCTCGATCTGACGCGTGAGCTCCTTGATGCGCGCCTGGTAGTACCGGAGGTCGTCCTCGAGGTGCTCGCGCTGATCATCGAGCTGCTCGATCGCCTTGAAGTCCTCGTTGCACGACTCGTAGGCGGCGATCTCCGTCTCGAGCTCCTGCATGATCATCACGGTGCGCCAGGCGCTGTCCTTCTTGGAGCGCAGGATGTCGCCGTAGATGTGATCGCCGACGTAGAGGACCTCGTCGCCGGTCGCGCCGAGCGCACGCTCGACGTCCTGGAGGTTGCCGCCCTCGTAGATCTTCCCGCGCTCGAGCGGCGGCTGCGCCGGCTTCGTCGTCTCACCATCGCGCTCGAGGAGCGGGCGGCGCTCGGTGAAGAAGATGGGCTTGGTCGCCGCGACGATGACGACGTCGAAGAAGTTCTGCCACTTCGGGTACTCGCTCATCGCGCCCCCGAGCAGGTAGGTCATCATCTTCTCGGTGTAGGCCGCGCGCGAGTTCGTGAGGAGGAAGAGCTTCTTTCCGGCGCTGCGCAGCTTGTGGAGCGCCGGCGCGAGGTTCGGATCGCGATGCACGAAGTGCGGGAGGTTGTTCGCGACCTCGTCGAGGATCGTGCCGTCGCGATGGGCCTCGTCGATGCATTCGCGGATGTCGGTGAACAGCTTCGCGTAGTCGACCGCGTAGCCTTTCTTCTCCATCGCATCGACGAGCGCCGCGTACGTCGCGACCTCGCTGAGCGCATACAGCGTGTCGATCCAGTGGTACCGCGGCGTCGCGGGGCGGATCTTCTTCGAGTGATAGAGCGCGCGCAGCTCCTCTTTCGTGAGCTCGCGGAAGCCGTGGTAGCCCTTGTGGACGTGCTTGTAGCGGTCCATCTTCAAGACGTGCCCGAAGCGCTTGTCGATGAGTAGCCCGCGCACCGGGAACTGCGTCGAGACCGGCACGGTCTTGATGAAGTCGGGGTAGCCGCGCTTGATCAGCTTCTCGATCGTCGCCCGGATCGACAGGTCGTCCATGGCGGGCTGGTCGTAGATCGCCAGCGTGTAGTCCATGTCGAAGCCGATCCACGAGATTCCGCTGAACTTCAGGTTGCGGTTGCAAAATACACGCGTCGGACGCGGAATCCCGGGGCCCGGCGTTCGCGACGTGAAGTCGTCGAGCGGGAGATGGAGCTGCTGGGTGTGCGGAGGCGCTTCGCTCTGCGATGCGGACACTGGACTGAAATAGTAACATCCCCACAGCCATGGCGGAGGATCGTTCGCAAGTCGTCACTCTTGCGAGCGCCATTCCCGTTCCTGGTTCATTGCCTGGTTCGGGCGCGTCGGCCACGATCTCGACCGACAAGACAGTCGCGACGGATCGCAGCGCCACGCCGGGCGAAGCTCCGCCGTCTCCCGTCGATCGCCTGGATCCGCTTGCCTCGCTCTCGGCGCTCGCCGTCGGCGAGGTCATCGGCGAGGGAGGCATGGGCGTCGTGCGGACGGCCGTGCAGCGCTCGCTCTCACGAACGGTCGCGATCAAGACGACGCTCCCCGATGCGACCGCCCACGACGCCGAGCGCATGCTCCAGGAGGCGTGGGTCACCGGGTTCCTCGAGCATCCCGGCGTCGTTCCGGTCCACGACATCCTCCGCGGCGCGGACGGCCCGGTGGTCGTCATGCGACGGATCCGCGGCGCCACGTGGGAACGACGCCGCGTCGACGACGAGTGGGCTCGTACGCAAGGCGCGCGCGATCTCCTCGAGCAGAACCTCCGCGTCTTCGTCCGCGTCTGCGAGATCGTCGAGTTCGCGCATGCGAAGGGCGTCATGCACCGCGACCTCAAGCCCGCCAACGTGATGCTCGGGTCGTTCGGCGAGGTCTACCTGCTCGACTGGGGCCTCGCGCTCGCGCTCTCGGACGAGGCAGCAGAGCGGCTGCCGCGCGCGGGCGTCTCGCGCGATCTCGCCGGCACGCTCGCGTACGCGGCGCCCGAGATGATCGGCGCGATCGACGCTCCGATCGGCGAGCACACCGATCAGTATCTGCTCGGGTCGGTGCTCTTCGAGCTCGCGACCGGTCGTCCGCCGCACGACAAGCCGACGGTGACGCAGACGTTCGAGTCGATCGCGGCGTCGCCGCCGAAGCTGCCCGTGCTGGCGCCCGCACGGCTCGCGGCGATCTGCGCGCGTGCGATGGAGAAGGAGCCTTCGGCGAGGTACGCGGGCGTCGCGGAGCTGCGCCGCGAGGTGCTCGGCTTCCTTCGGCTGCGCGACTCCGAGCACGTCGTCGCGCAGGCCGAGCGCGCGCTCGAAGCGCTCCGCGCCGCCTGCGAGACGGGCGACGATCGACGGCGCATCTACGATCTCCACGGCGAGTGTCGCTTCGCGTTCCGCGAGGCACTGCACATGTGGCCGGACAACGAGACGGCGCGCAACGGCCTGGCGACCGCGGCGACGCTCGTGATCGAGCGCGAGCTCGGGCGCGACCCACGTGTGGCGGTCGCGCTGCTCGACGAGTCGCCCGACATCGATCCGGCGCTCGCCGCGCGCGTACGTGCGGCGGCCGCGGACGAGATGAAGGAGCGCGAGGGGCTGTCGCGGCTCGCCCGCATGCACGACCAGCAGACGGGGCTGCGCGCGCGACAGATCTTCTTCGCGCTCCTCGGCCTCTGCTGGTCGGCGTCGCAGTTCGCCGATCGCTTCGGCCCCGTGACGCATCTCCGCTTCGCCGTCTCGTCGCTCCTCGAGATTCCCGTGTTGCTCGTCGCGTGGCTCGTCTCGCGCGACATGTTCCGCACCTTGTTCAATCGGCGCCTGCTGCTCTCCGTCGCGCTCTTGCTCGTCGCGCAGAGCGCGCTGTTCTTCGCGACGTACCTGCTCGGCGTCGACCTCACGAGCACGCGCGTCCTCCAGCTCGGGCTGTGGGCGACGGTCGCGGCGGCGCTGACGACGCTGATCGAGCGCCGCTTCTGGCCGATGACGCTCGTGACCGTGGTCGCGCTCGCGATCACGATCCGCGCGCCGGAGCTGCGCGCGCTCGCGGGCGCCTTCGCATCGCTGACCGTGACGGCGAACGTGCTGTGGATGTGGCGGCAGCAGCGTGCGGTGAGCTAGAGCGCCGACACGACGACCTGCGTGCGATCGGCGGCGCGTTCGGCGGCTTGCACCGAGAGCACGTCGTCTTCGCCGAGCAGATCGGAGCGGCGCAAGCCGACCGTCGCGAGCAGGAGCCGCGACGGCGCGAGGCCGAAGTCCTCGGCGTGCATGAAGAGCCGACCGAGGTGCTCCGCGTAGGCACGCGCGAGCGTCTTGAACGGAATGTGATCGAAGGGCTTCGCGCGCCGGCGGCTCGCGGCGGCCGACGCCATGAGCGCCGCCGTGAGCAGGTGATACAGCGGGCGCAGGCGATGCAGCGCGTTCGGCTCCGCGCGCTCGAGGATGCGCCGGAGGAAGTGCACGTTCAGCGGCACGTGGAACGACTCGTCGCGGGTCAGGATGGTGAGCATCTGACGGATCGCCGGGTGAGACTTCGCGGTGCGCAGCGCGAGGCGATAAGTGGTCGCACCGATCGTCTCGAACATCAGGTTCGTGAGGATGATCGTCTCGTGGCGCTCGGCCTTCGCGTAGAGCTTGTAGAACGTCCCGGTCGTGGGGCCCATCGGACGGATGTCGCCGCCGATGTACGTCATGAACTTGGTGAGGAGCTCGCGGTGCCAGCCTTCCTCGTCACCGTAGAGGGTGAGCGTCTCGGCCAGCTCGGGATCCCACTTCGCGACGTCGTCGGCGATCTCGTGGGCCTGGCGGAGACCGGACTCCTCGGCGCGGAACGCAGCGTTGAAGAAGCGGATGGCCGCCTCCTGCTCCTCGGGGTCCTTCCACTCGATCGGAGCCGACAGGTCGAGATGCTCGTCGTACATGCGCGCGCGGCGCTGCTTGAGGAGGCGAAGCCAGAAAGATGTCGGGCGATCGTTGACTACGGTCACGGGGGGTCCCCCTCCTCCTTTACCGAGGAAAGCGCCCGGCAGGTAGTCCGATCTTCGCGCCGGGCCCGCGGAAGGCCGCTCGTGCCAGGCCGGAGTTTACGTGCGATAGAGGACGCATGGCGCGTTCCACGGCTCCCTCCTCTACTGGTTCTGCCCCGGCGTTCTCCCCGGCGTTCACGGGGACGTTCTACCCGGCGGACGTGGATGGATCGCCCGCGGCGTTCGTCGTCGATCTCGAGCAAGAGCCGCGGGACACGCTGCCGACCCGCGTCACCGTCTCGGTCCCGATGCACGAGCCCGAGCCCGACGGGCTCCGGTCCGAGGGCGAGATGGAGGACCTCGATACGCTCCAGACGAAGCTGACGGAGCGTCTCGCGGACGCGGCCGGCGCAGAGTGCGTCGGCTTCTACGATCTGCGCGGCGTCGCGACGTTCGTCTTCTACGCGAAGAAGAAGCTCACCACGGCCGAGGCGACCGTGGCGATCGCCGACACGCATCCGTACGAGGCCGAAGTCCAGGTCGACGAGGATCCGGAGTGGCGCTTCTACATCGATGCGCTCTTCCCCGATGCGTATGCGCTCCAGGGGATCTGGAATCGTCTCATCGTCGACGAGCTCGAGTCGCATGGCGACCAGCTGCACGAGCCGCGCGACGTCGATCACGTCGCCACGTTCCCCTCGACGGCGGCCGCGCAGAAGGCGGCGAAGAAGCTGACCGCGGCGCACTTCGAGGTCGACGGCATCGGCAAGGCCGACGAGGACGGGCGGTTCGAGCTTGCGTTCCATCGATCGGAGACGCTCGAGGAAGGGAAGCCCGACAAGTTCGCAGCCGAGATCCTCGACATCGTCCTTCCGCTCGACGGCGAGTACGACGGATGGGGCGCGCCGGCGGTGAGCGACGAGAAGCCGGCCAAGAAGAAGACGGCCGCGAAGAAGAAGCCTGCGCCCGCGAAGAAGAAGGCAGCGCCTGCGAAGAAGAAGGCCGCGCCCGCGAAGAAGAAGGCCGCGCCCGCGAAGACGAAGGCCGCGCCTGCAAAGAAGAAGGCCGCGCCCGCCAAGAAGAAGGCGGCGCGGCCTGCGTCGAAGAAGAAGTGACCTAGGTCACTTCGTCCTCGTCACCTGCGTCACTTGACCGGGCCGCTCGGGAACTCGCGGCACGCCTGGTCGAACTTCGCGAGCGCCTGCGTGAGGCCGTCCGTGAGGTCGCCGGTACAGATCGACGAGAACACGCCGTTCTTGCCGACGTCGGTGATGAAGCCCTTGAGGCGCTTCGCTTCGGCGGCCTGGCCGAGGCCCGGCGAGCTGCACGCCTTCTCACCGGCGATGACGGCGGATGCCCAGCGGCCTCGTTCGCCCTTCACCTTGTCGAGCTCCTTCGGGTACTCGGTCACGGCGCGCGCGGGCTCGTTCTCCGTGCCGCCCTCGTCCTCGTCCGTGATGATCACGAACGCGAGCAGAGCGTCCTCGCGGAGGAAGCTCGCGCCGTTCGCGGTGTTCGTTCCGTCGGCGATCCGCGCCGTGACGCCGAGCAGCGTGCTCTCGAGCGGGCGCTCGATGTTCGAGCCCTTCGTTCCGTACTGCGCGCGGCATCCGAACGCGCCGGCGACGTCGCCGTCGGCGCGCTCGAGCCAGGGACGCGCAGGTCCGGCGGTGCAGCCTCCGGGAGCGCCGGCCGCCTTCGTCGCATTGAACGCGCCCTTCTCCTTGTCCGTGTCCGTCGACGTGACCGCGAGTCGGTAGTCGAGCTGCTCGCCGCCCTTCGTCTTGTAGTCGTTGATGACCTTCACGAACTTCGGGAAGTTCGCGGCGAGGTTCGCCTGCTCCTGGCTCATCGAGCCCGAGTCGTCGACCGTGAAGATGATGTCCATCTTCTTGCACTCGTCGACCTTCTGTCCGCTGTCGGTGCCGCTCGTGCCGCCGGTCGAACCGAGGATGCTGCCCGACGTGCCGCTCGCGCCGCCGCTCGTGCCGCTCGTTCCACCGCTCGTGCCCCCACTGCTGAAGCCGCTGCCGTCGTCACTGCCACCACACGCCGTCGTCGCAACGGAGACGAGCGAGGCTGCAGCGACGACTGCGCACACGACCAGACCGGTTCGCGTCATCATGCGAAAAACCTAGCATCGCGTACGTTCGAAGCCCGTGAAGAACGTCGTCGAAAGAGTGCTGCAGCTCATTGCCCTCACCGCGTCGCCCAACGACAACGAAGCACGCAATGCGGCGATGGTCGCGGTGCAATTGATACGGAAGCATCGCCTCGTGTTGTCGCTTCCTACGACAGGGTCGGGGGGCGTTCCCCGCGCGCGGACGAAGTCCGATCCAGGAAGGGCCGAGGCCCCCGGAGCACGACGATCGCGGTCGAGCGGCCGCGGCAAGCGCGTGGCCGATCCGCCCGAGAGGATCGTCGCGCCGCTCGGCGGCGAGTGCGTCGAGTGCGGCGCGCGTTATCGCGCGGACACGAGCATCTACTGGTTTGCGTCCGGCGGCGGCATGCATCCGAAGTGCTTCGACGAGTGGTCGAAGCGGCGATGAGCTGACGATTTCGGGCCTGGCGGCCCTTGCCATTATTCGATAGATGTCTAACTAGAGAGTCATCGAAACATGCCCAAGGACGAAGAGACCCGGGCGGGGACCTCAGCCTTCGCCGCGCTCGCCGATCCCACGCGCCGCAAGATCCTCAAGATGCTGCGGAGCAGATCGAAGACCGCGGGGGAGATCGCCGACGCGTTCCATCTGACGAAGCCGACGCTGTCGCACCATTTCCAGGTGCTGCGGCGCGCGGGCCTCGTGCGATCGGAGCGTCGGGGAACGAGCATCGTCTACACGTTGCAGACGAACGTGCTCGAGGACCTCGCGACGGAGCTCTACGAGCTCGCGAGCACGACGACCCGGTCGCGTGCGCGCGGGCTCCCCTGATGGCATCGGAGGATCCGGCGATGAGCTTTCGGCGAGTGGACATGGTCTCGGTCGGTGTCATCGGGCTCTCTGCGGCGCTCACGGCGGCTGTTTACGAGCGGCTTCCCGAGCGCATGGCGACGCACTTCGACCTCGCGGGAAATCCGAACGGCTGGATGCCGCGCGCGATGGGCGCGTGGTTCGCGCCGGTGTTCGGGCTCGGTCTGTGGGCGTTCATTCGATTCCTGCCGGCCATCCTGCCGAAGAGCGACCGTCGTCGGCTCGGCGACTCGTCCGCTCCTCTCGTGGCGGCGATGACGGCGATGTTCATGGCGGCGGTGCACGTGCTCGTCCTCTACGTCGCGCTCGTGCCGGGAGCGTCGCTCGCGCGCGCGATCTGGATCGTGCTCGGCGCTCTGTACGTCGCGCTCGGCCTCGTGATCCCGCGCGTGAAGCGGAACGCCATCATCGGCATCCGCACGCCTTGGTCGCTCACGTCGGACGAGAACTGGGCGCGCACGCAGCGTGTCGGCGGCTACGCCATGGTGATCGGAGGCCTCGCCGCGGCCGCGTTCGGTGTGCTCGGCGGTCCGACCGGAGGGATCGTCGCGATCGCTGCGCTGATCGTGAGCGCGCTGATCCCGGCGGGCTACTCGCTCGTGCTCGCGCGCCGTCAGGACCAGGGCTCGTAGCGGCCGCGTCTGCTCCGGTCGCTCGACGCGCGCGCGCCGTTTCGCTAAGGAAAGTGGAGTGAAGCTCATCGTTCTTCGCGCCGGCGACGTTGCGGCGCCGGTGGCCGTGCACCACGGCGAGTTCTTCTCCTGGATCCGCCGTGAGGTCGGTGACGCGTGGAGCGGAGAATGGGTCGAGCACGACGTCCGCACGGACGCCACGCTGCCCGGTCCGCGCGATGCCGACGGTTTCGTCATCACCGGCTCGTCGAGCAGCGTGACCGAGCGCGCGCCGTGGATGCTGCGGACCGAGGCGCTCGTCCGCGAGATCTTCGAAGCGAAGACGCCGCTCTTCGGGATCTGCTTCGGTCACCAGCTCGTCGGCCAGGCGCTCGGCGGGCGGGTGGCAAAGAACCCGCGCGGGCGCGAGATCGGGACGGTTCACGTGCGCGTCGTCCCGCATGCTCCGCGCGACCCGATGTTCCACGCGCTGCCGGCGGGCGCGACCTCGTTCCGTGCAAACCACACGCATGTCGACTCGGTCGTCGAGCTCCCGAAGGGCGCGGTCGTCGTCGCGGAGACGGACTTGGAGCCGTACGCCGCGTTCGCGGTCGGCGAGCACGTGAAGTGCGTGCAGTTCCATCCGGAGATCAACGGCGCGGCGATGCGCGGCTATGTCGAAGCGCGCGCACACTTGATCGAAGGCGAGGGCGGCGACGCGCGCACGATCCTCGAAGCCGTGGCCGATGCACCGGACGGCGCATCGACGCTGCGTAGCTTCGTGCGTCACGTGGTCCGCCGCACGTGAGCCGTCTCACCTCCGTCGTTGCGTGCACGCTCGCCCTGACGGCGGCGCTCGCGCCGGGTCTTGCCGCGTGCGATGCGGGCGCGCTTTCGCTCGACGCTGCACCGATCGAGCTCGGCCCGCCGCGCTACCACGTCGAGGTCGCGCGCGACGGTCGCGCGATCACGCTCTTTCGCAGCGAGGAGAAGCTCCTCGTCCTCGGCGAGGACGCATTCCAGGCGGGCATCGTCGACGCGATCGACGCATCCGCCAGCTACGACCCGTACGTGCTCGACGGGCAAGAGAGTGAAGCCGGCGTCACGTTTCGATCGCCCGTCGCGTTTCACGCAGAGAGCACAGCGCCTCCCGCCGCCGCCACGGTCGCCCTCGACTACGGCGACGGCCTGAGCGTCGCGATCGTGATCCGCTACGAGAGCGAAGACGGCTTCACGCTCGGGATGTCTCCGAGCGCGAGCGCGCCGGGCATGCCCGCGATCGCGCTCGTGAAGGTCCGCGCTCGCACGTCCGGCGATCCCGCGGAGGGATTCTACGGGCTCGGCGAGTGGGAAGACTCGGTCGACCACCGCGGCAAGCTCCGCGCGATGCAGCTCGAGCCCGATCTCGACGTCGAGAGCGCGAACAACGAGGCGCACGTGCCGGTGCCGTTCCTCCTCGGAACGCACGGCTGGGCGATGAGCTTCACCACCGCGAGGGTCGGCGCGTTCGACGTCGCGCGGAAGGATCCCGCGGTCGTCGAGGCCACGTTCGCGGTGACGCCGCGCGGCGCGGACGGCGTCCCGGACTCGCTCCAGATGTGGCTCTTCGGTGCCGACTCTCCGATCGACCTCGTGAAGGCCAACTACCGCGTCTCGGGCGAGGCGCGCGTTCCGCCGCCGTGGGCGCTCGGCCCGTGGATCTGGCGTAACGAGAACCGCGATCAGGAAGAGGTGCTCGACGACGTCGCGACCCTGCGCCGTCTCGACCTCGCGACGTCCGGCATCTGGATCGACCGGCCGTACGCGCGCGCCGTGAACACGTTCGACTTCGACCCCGCGAAGTTCACGGACGCGCCCGGCATGATCGCGAAGGTGCACGCGGCGGGCCTCCGCCTCGCGCTCTGGAGCACTCCTTATCTGGAGACCGCGGCCGACACGCTGCGCGCGGAAGCCGACGGCAAGGGCTACTTCCCTCCGCAGCACGGCATCCCGCTCAACAAGTGGAGCCTGCCGATCGACTTCACGAACGCCGGCGCGTACGCGTTCTGGGGCGACCTCGTGAGGCGCTACACGCAGATCGGGATCGACGGGTTCAAGCTCGATTACGGCGAGGACATCGCGCCGTCGCTCGGGCTCGCGCGAAACAGCTGGGGCTTCGCGAACGGCGCCGACGAGCGCACGATGCATCACGACTACTCGCAGCTGTATCACCGGGCCTACGGCGACGCGCTGCCCGAGGACCGCTTCCTTTTGTGTCGCGCCGCGCATGCCGGAGAGCAGCAGACGGGCTGCATCATCTGGCCCGGCGACATGGATGCGAGCTTCACGCGCCATCGCGAGAAGTTCACGCCGCGCGACGGCAAGGAGGTCACGGGCGTCGGCGGGCTTCCGGCGACGGTGGTCATGGGGCTTTCGCTCGGCGTGTCCGGCTTCCCGTTCTTCGGCTCCGACACCGGCGGGTATCGGCACAGCCCGCCCGACGACGAGCTCTTCATCCGCTGGACGCAGCAGACCGCGCTCTCGAGCGTGATGCAGGTCGGGGACGGCTCGTCCCAGCCGCCGTGGGTCTTCACGCCCGAGAACGGCCGCACCACGAAGACGGTAGATGTATACCGCACGTATGCACGGCTCCACATGCGGCTGTTCCCCTACGAGTGGACGTACGCGCAGCGCATCAAGATCGACGGCCGTCCGATCCAGCGGCCGCTCGGCCTCGCCCATCCCGAGATGGGGATACACCCGTCCGACGTGTATCTGTTCGGCGACGAGCTGCTCGTCGCGCCCGTCGTGACGCGCGGCGAGCGGCGTCGCGACGTCGTCGCGCCCGCCGGCACGTGGATCGACTGGTCGGATGCGACGCCGTACGCGTCGGACGGGCACGCGCCGATCGCGATCGATGCGCCGCTCGAGAAGCTGCCGCTCCTCATGCGCGACGGCGCGATCGTGCCGTTGCTGCGCCCAACGATCGACACGCTCGCGGCCGCCGACGATCCGTCCGTCGATTCGTTCGCGCGAGATCCTGGGCGGCTCTACGTGCGGATCGCGCCGGGTCAGCCACGTCGCTTCGACATGTGGGACGGCACGCGCATCGAGCGCTCGGCGGACGGCTCGTTCCGCACGACGAGCGGCGCGGTGTTCGCGAGCGGCTTCGTGCTCGAGGCCATCGCCACGTCCGCGCCGACGGAGGTCGTCCACGAGGACGAGTCCGGCACGCGGACGACGCTCGAGCGCAGCGCATCGCTCGCCGCGCTCGAAGCGCTGGGCGCGTCGACCGGAGGATGGGCGTGGGACCCGGCCGCGCGCGGCACGCTCTGGATCAAGCTGCCGGCGGGCGCGTCGCACGTCATCGCGCGCTGACAGAGGCGAAAGACCATCCTCGTCGGGATGGTCAACGCAACGGCCATGGCGTCCACCCATCCGTGCTGCGTATGATCGCCGCAATGACCTTGCCTCGGCTGCGCGCCGACGCCTCCGATGACCGAGCAGTCGCGAAGATCCTTCGTGGCGCGCTACGGCACGAGGTCGAGGTCGTGCGGCTGTCGTGGCCGCCGGAGACGTCGGGTCAGCACTTGCTCGAGGTCGACGTCGCCGGCGAAGGCGTCGTCACGCTGCTCGCCGATCCCGTCGGCGCTGCCACGGAGGAAGGGCAGCCCCTCCACGTGCGGCCGGTCACGCGCCCCCAGATGGCTTCGCTTCTCGCGATGATCGAGCGGCTCGACGAGCCCTCGAACACGCAGCCGCCGCCGGGTGCATTGGAGCTGGGCAACGTCGACCCCGCGACGGCCGATTCGACCATCATCGATCAGCCCACCGGGACCGGCGAGGGGATGCCTCCGCTCTCGGCGTTCGGGCTCTTCGACGGCGAGCTGCCCGGACCTGCGCCGCCGGTCGAGTCGCTCGTCGTGCCACGCGTGCAGAAGCCGGCGAGCGCACCTCCGAGCTCCGCGGTTCCGTCGCCGCGCGCGCTGCCGGCGGACCTGCTCGTCGGGCGCGTGATCGCGGGCAAATACGAGCTCGAGTCGACGATAGGCAGCGGCTCGACCGCCTCGGTGTTCCGGGCGATGCACCTCGACTTGAAGCGGAAGGTCGCGGTGAAGATCCTGCACGAGCAGAAGCTCGGTCAGATGCAGTTCGTGAAGCGCTTCAAGGGCGAGGCGCTCGCGGCGAGCAAGCTGGAACATCCGAACGTCGCGCGCGTCATCGACTTCGGTCAGGAGCCCGACGGTCTCCTCTATCTCGTCATGGAGCTCCTGACCGGACGCAGCCTCGAGGCCATTCTCGCGGCAGAAGGGCGTCTGCCTCCGCGCACCGCGCTCGCGTTCGCCATCCAGGCTTGCAGCGCGCTCGCGTTCGCTCACGACGTCGGCATCGTGCATCGCGACGTCAAGCCGGAGAACATCATGATCGTCGCGCACCGGGACGACGACGGTCATCCATGCGATCTCGCGAAGGTGTGCGACTTCGGTCTCGCGAAGCTCGGGAATCCCGAGCCGGAGCAGGAGGACCTCACGACCGGCGGCATGCTCTGCGGCTCGCCGATGTACATGTCGCCGGAGCAGAGCCGCGGCGAGACGCTCGACGGCCGCACGGACATCTACGCGCTCGGCGTGACGCTCTTCCAGGCGCTGACGGGATCGTTCCCGCACGACGCGAACGACATCGGCGAGCTGTTCACGATGAAGATGACGCAGCCGCCGCGTCGTCTCTCGACGCTCTTGCCCGACGTCGATCCGCTGCTCGAGGACGTCGTGCTGCGGGCGCTCTCCGCCGACCCGAAGTCGCGCCACGCCAACGCGCGTGTGATGCGCGAGGAGCTGCGCGAAGCGCTCGCATTGCTCGAAGACGACGACGACGACGACCGCGAGCCGACCATCGTCGCGGAGTGAATTTCTCGCGCGCGCAGATCGCGCAAGTCGCTGCGCAATCGACGGATTCTCGTCTCATGTAGACACGTATCGGTCCGCGACCGATCACGAACGACGGTCGCGCGACGGCGCGGAGAAGCTCGCGAGACGTCGCGCCCACGGTGTACGACCGCCCTTGTTTTTCGAATCGGCGTGACGTCACGCGCGTTGGCAAGGGACGTGCTGTAGCGCGCGTCGCCATGAACACGAATATCCTCCTTCGCCTTGCGCCGCGGTCTCTCGCGGTCGTCCTCGTCCTCGCGATCGCGGGCTGCGCGTCTTCCGACGGCACGCCGGACACCGCCGGCGCGGACGACATCACTCCCCAGGAGCTCGCCGCGGGTGAAGCGGCCGGTCCCGAAGGCGATGACGCGCCGGTCGCGGACGGCGACGCCACGAACGCGATCGATCCCGAGGACGGCGCGACGATCACGACGCCGGCCGAGGACAGCGCGAGCTTCCTCGATCCCGGCGCGGAGGCTGCCGCCGAGGTCGAGCCCGTGGTGCCGCCGAGCGTGATCGATCCCGACAGCCTGCAGCAGACGCAGTCGTGTCATCGCGTGACCGGCTATCGCAGTGGCCACAAGATGAACATCTGCGTCACGACGATCGACGGCAAGTACGTCGAGGTGAACACCGCGCGCGCGTACCTGCGCATGCGCAAGGCCGCGCGGAAGGCCGGCGTGACCATGCACGTCGTGAGCGGCTTCCGCTCGATGGCGACGCAGCGCTACCTCTACCATTGCTACAAGACGAAGAAGTGCAACGGCGGCAACCTCGCGGCGGTGCCCGGATACTCGAACCACCAGAGCGGCCACGCGCTCGACCTCAACACCTCTGCTGCACACGTGTACTCGTGGCTCGCGAACCACGGCCATTCCTACGGGTTCCGTCGGACCGTTCCGTCCGAGAAATGGCACTGGGAGCACTGAAGCGGCGAGCAGCGGCGCGGTCTGCTCTAATCGTCGCGATTTGATATCGCTCGCGACGTCAGCGCTGCTCTTCGTGGCAGGCACCATCGGTGGTGCGATCAACTCCGTCGCGGGCGGCGGCAGCTTCCTCGTGTTCCCGACGCTGCTGGTCGTCGGCGTTCCGCCCGTCGCGGCGAACGCCACGACGGCGGTCGCCTTGTGGCCTGCGGGCGTGTCGAGCACCATCGCGTATCGCAAGGACCTTCCGCGCGAGACGAAGACGCTCGTCGTCCTCGCGATCGCGAGCGCGCTCGGCGGCGCGATCGGAGCCGTGATGCTGCTCGCGACGTCGGATCAGACGTTCACGAAGATCCTCCCACTCTTGATGTTCGCTGCGTCTGCGGTGTTCACGCTGGGACCGCGCGTCGCGAAGCTCCGCAAGGGCGGACACATGCCGCTCGCGATGGGCGCCTTCGTGCAGCTCCTCATCTCATCGTACGGCGGGTACTTCGGCGGCGGCATGGGCATCCTGATGCTCGCGACGTTCACGCTGATGGGCATGACGCACCTGCATTCGATGAACGGGCTGAAGACGCTCCTCGGAATGCTCATCAACGGCGCCGCGAACATCGCGTTCTTCATCGCGCACAAGGTCGTGATCGACGTCGCCGTTCCGGTCGCGGTCGGGTCGATCGTCGGAGGCTGGTTCGGCGCCGCGATCGCGCGCACGATCCATCCGGATCGCGTGCGATGGTTCGTCCTCCTGTTCGCGTGGGGACTGACGGCGTGGTTCTTCGTGAAGGCGCTGACCGGCTGAGCTCAACGCGCCACGCGCAGATACCCCGCGGCGAGGAACTGGAAGATCTCGGCGACGATGCGCTCCTCGGGGTAATCGAGGCCGCGCATGACGAGCTGGTACATGAGCTCTTTAACCGCGCCGAGCGTCATGATCGCGTACACACGCGCGTCGCCCGCAGCGACGATGCCGCGCTCCTGGCCGTCGACGAGCGAGGCCTCGAGCAGCTTGCCGACCTCCTCGTAGAAGAAGAGGAGCTTGCGATCGAACGCCGGATCGAGCCCGACCGCGTCGGAGAGCAGGATCTTCGTGGTCGCAGGATCCTCGAGCAACGCATGCACGATGCGACGGATGTTCTCCTCGATCTGGCTCGCGACCCGCGACGGATCCTCGGTGTCGACGCGCATGATCGCAGTGCCGAGGCGAGCGAAGGTCCCGTCGACGATCTCCTCGAAGATCGCCCGCTTGTCCTCGAAGTACAGATAGAACGTGCCGCGCGCGACGCCCGCGGCCGCCACGATGTCGTCGATTTTTGCCGCGTGATACCCGCGCTTCGCGAAGACATCGCGGGCGTTCGAGAGGATCTGTTGGCGACGCTCGGTCTTGTTCACGCGCTGCGGTCCCGGGCCGGTCCAGTGTAGGACAAGTCGCCCCTGAACGGATCGTGCGTGCGTCGGACCTGGATCACGGATCCCCCAGCTCGAGGGCCAGCCGCCGCACGACACCGTACGACGGACGCGTTATCGTCGAGGTCCGGGTCGCGCTGAGCTTCGGCGCGCTTCGTGCTCACTTCAATTTTCGCATGGGAGCGGCATTGGGATCGGACGAGCGGAACAACGGTGCCGACAGTGCGTCGCGGCTTCCGCGACCTGTCGCTTCCGCACGTTCGCATCTCAAGAAGACGATGGCTGGCGTTGCCCCCGCGGCCAACGCTCCGCCGACCGGACCCGTGAGCGTCGCGCCCGCGACGGCGCGCATGTCCGACGCGCTTCCTGCGATGCGCCCGAGGTCGGGCTCGATCGTCCCGCGCGGCGGGATCGCTCCGCGCGCGCCGTCGGTTCCTCCGCCTCCCGCGTCCGTCGCTCCGTCCGCGCCGCGATCGACGCCGTCGATGCCGCCGGCTGCTCCGTCCGCGCCGCCGCCTCTGTTCGGGAGCGCCGCGAGCACGCCGAGCACCGATCCGATGGCGCTTCCGCTCGAGCGCAAAGCGCTCGTCACGACAGCGCCGCTGAGCCCGCTCCGCACACCGGCGCCGATGGCGGTCGTCGGTGGCGCGTCGTTCCGCAACGTCTCGTCGCCGCTTCCGATGCCGGCGTCCATGCCGCTGGCGCCTTCGCTCTCCGTGGCCGCGCCCGCGCCGATGCCGAGCGCGCCGATGATGGCGCCGGCGATGCTGGCGCCCGCGCCGCCGCCGATGGCGCAAGCTCCGATGTCGATGCCAATGCCGATGCCGATGCCGATGCCGGCACCGATGGCGATGGCGATGGCGCTTCCGATGCCCGCGCCGTCGACGCCGAAGGCATTCGCGCCGAGTCCTCCGAACGCGCTCCCGAGCACGCGACGCGGAAGCTTCGGTGACGACGAAGGACCGCTGACGTACCAGGTCTACACGGCCGAATCGATGCCGGGCCCGCGCGCGATGATGCCGTCGCGCACGTCGTTCGTTCCCGACGCCGCGCCGACGAAGCCGAGCATCGCGCTGCGCGTGGGTCTCGGCCTCGCGGCCGTCGTCACGGTCGGCATCACCGTGCTGCTCATCGTCATCGGCGCCTCCGAGGACCCGAAGATCGCGACCGCTGCCGCCCACGCGGCCGAGTCCGCCGCGGCGATCCCGCTTGCGACCAGCGCGCCGCTCGCGCTCTCGAGCGCACCGATCGCGGAGCCCGCGCCTCCCGCCGTCGAGCCGGCGCCGGAGCCGCCTCCGCCGGTCACGAAGGCCGCGGCCAAGGGCACGAAGGGTACGAAGACGAAGCTCGCTGCGAGCTCGGGGTCCGCGCCGGCGCTCGGCGGCGTCGCGATCCCGCCGAATCCGTTCGGCGCTGGCGGTGCCACTCCGACGACGACCACTGCCGCGAAGCCGGCGCCGAAGAAGAAGTAGTCGGATCGACCTGCTCGACGAAGAGGCCGTCCCGCAGCTGCTCGATTTAGTCCGGGCAGCAGCTGCAAACGCTGGTCCGCTGAACGCCGAGATTTACCGCCAAGGCGCGAAGCCGCCAAGGCGCCATGAGACGGCGGTTGCCGCGCTTCGCGCGGAGAGACGAGACACGCGTGGTCTTCCGGGCGCTCTCTCGTCCCGCGCGAAGCGCGGCAAATCCATTGGCGTCTTTGCGCCTTGGCGGCAAAATCTCGGGCCTAGGCGAACACGAGCGCGAACAGTGCTGCGATCACGGCGACCACGCCGAGGAGCGTCGCGACGACGACGCCCGTCGCGGCGGTCGCGAGGGGCTTCTTCGCGCGCTCGCCTTCGAGGCGATAGCAGCCGCGCAGGAACG
>JAQBQJ010000146.1 GCA_028287065.1 Labilithrix sp.
AAGCCGATGTCCTTCTATTTCACGCTCGGCGACGACGCGAACGCGAAGTGGACCGTGCGGGTCTCGAAGGACAAGTGCGAAGTGAAGCCCGGCAAGCCCGAGGGCGGCACGGCGGACTGCGTCCTCAAGACGAGCCCCGACATCTTCACCCGCATCGTGCGCGAGGCCTTCACCCCCGGTCCCGCGGAGTTCCTCTCGGGTGCGATCAAGTCGAACGACGTCGGTCTCTTGATGACGTTCCAGAAGGTCTTCCAGCTCGGCGGCTGAGCCGCACTGTCGCGAAGCAAGGAGTTGGGTCACCGGCGTGGATCGCGGGCGGCAGTCAGGCCCGATCCAGCCGCCGGCCCTGGCCGCACGAAATAGCCCCAATGTAGGGGAATCTCCGCTCATGAAGGTTCGGTACGTACCTTGCGTGGGCCAAGCCATGGATTCCGTGCGCCGTTCGGTCCGCCTCTCTCCTCTTCTTCTCCTCGGCCTCATGGCCTGCAGCGGCGGAACGAGCGACGCGCCCGCGGTCGCGGGCGACGAGCCGGAGCTCCGCGAGAAGGCGCTGCCCGCCGGCGACTTCGCGATGGTCGAGCAGGCAGGCGGCACGCTCTCGCCGTTCGGATGCCGCCACTACATGAATCTCCACGTCACGGCCGCGCAAGCCGTCCTCGATCCGCGCCTCGACAGCGCCGATCCCGCGGACATGGACCCGGACGGAAGCTGCGGAGGCGAAGAGCTGCCGCGCAACAGCGCGAGCACGTATCCGGTGCACTTCGTCGAGAAGTCGGCGTGCGGCGCGATGATCTACGAAGGGACCATCAAGTGGACCGACTCCGGCAAGGTCACGCGCACGTTGCGCCTGACCGACAACCGCAAGGCGACGTGCGCGGATGCGAAGGCACGCGTCGTCGCGGCGATCACGTCGAGCTACCAGGGCTCGACGAACCCGATCGCCACGTATTACAGCGTCGATCGCTGACGCAGCTCTAGCCCGCTCTAGTCCTTCGCGCCCGGGCGTTTCGGGTCGAAGAGGCTCAACTGCGCCGGCACTCGTCGCGGCCGCTTCGGCTCGCCGAGCAGCGTTCGCACGATGCTCGACTCGCGCCGGAAGAAGCCCTCCGTGTGGAAGCTGTCGTCCATCGCGAAGATCGTGACGTCGAGATGGTGCAAGAGCTCGTGCACCACGGTGCGCAGGAACGTCCGGAACTTCACGATGTGCTCGTGCGCCCGCGTGCGCATCCAGACCTCGAGGCGCGGCGGCGCATCCTCCGTCGCGAACGTGTACAGGCCGTGGAGCTCGGCGTCTTCGAGGTCCGGTCGCACCTCACGGACGTGGACCTTCACGGGCGGCGCGCCGAGCTGCTCGAGCAGCGCATCGAGCAGCGCCTTCACCGCCTTCGCGACCCGAACGCGCTTGCCGGTCGCGAGCGCCTCGTCGATCCCTCGCACGAGCGGAACGAGGGCGGGCACGTCCGGAAGCGTGACCTCCGCGATCGCGTCGCTCATGCGATACGTCGCCTTGTCCTTCGCGGAGAGCCGGTCGTAGTACGCGAAGCGCCGCGCCAAAACGGCCTCGATTTAGGCCTCGTCGTAGGTCTTGGCAAGGGCTGGGCGCACGACTACGACTGCGGCGTGAGTCGCTATCTCGTCACCGGGTCCACGGGCTTTCTCGGCCGCCATCTCGTCTCTGCGCTCCGCGCGCAGGGGCACGACGTGGTCGCCGTCGTGCGCAGCGCGACCGACGTTCCGCAGGGCGTCGCTCCCGTTCGAGGCGACGTCCTCGACAAGGCGAGCATCGAGCGCGCAGCGGCGGGGTGCGACGGCGTGTTCCACTGTGCCGGCAAGGTCTCGCGCCGCGCGGAAGACGCCGAGGAGCTCCAGCGCATCCACGTCGAGGGCACGAAGAACGTCCTCGACGCGTGCATCGCCAAGAACGTGCGCCGCGCCGTCGTCGCTTCGACGAGCGGCACCGTCGCCGTGAGCGACGACCCCGATCACGTCGCGACCGAGGACGACGAGGCGCCCATCGGGCTCTTGAACCGCTGGCCGTACTACCGCGCGAAGCTCTTCGCGGAGAAGGCAGCCTTCGATCGTCACGGCACCGCGCTCCCGAACGGAGAGAGCTTCGAGGTCGTGTGCGTGAACCCCACGCTCCTCCTCGGACCCGGCGACGTGAACGGCTCCTCGACCGACGACGTGCGGCTCTTCCTCGAGCGGAAGATCCCGGCCATTCCGCCGGGCGGTATCTCGTACGTCGACGCGCGCGACGCCGCCGAGGCGATGCGCCTCGCGATGGACAAGGGCGTGGGCGGTCGACGTTACCTGCTCGGCGCGTGCAACCTCACGATGCGCGAATTCTTCGCGCGCCTCGAGCGCGTGTCGGGCGTGCGCGGACCGCTCATCCCGATGCCGCGCGCGAAGCAGGCGGCGGATCTCGCAGCGGCCGGCGCGAAGATGCTCGAGCGGCTCACGACCCGGCTCGGCGTGTCCATGCCCGTCGATCCGATCAGCCTCGATATGGCGCATTTCTACTGGTATCTCGACGCGTCGCTCGCCGAGAACGAGCTCGGATGGACTCCGCGCGATCCGACCGAGACGCTCGCGGACACAGTGAAGGACCTCACTGATCGCGGCGTGGTGTGGCCGGACGCGAGCATGTCGTCGGTCGCTTCGTCGGTGGTCGGGCCGCTGATCGGCCGCGTGATGAGGGGCGGCAAGAGCGACAAGAGCGACGAGACCTTCTCGTGAAGCCGCTGCTCGTCGTCAACCCGAGCTCCGGTGGCGGAGCGACGGGTCGGACGTTCGGCGCGATGAAGGACACGATCGAGCGCGCGCTCGGCCCCGTCGACGTGGCGATGACGGAGCGGAGCGGTCACGGGATCGATCTCGCGCGCGAGGGCGCCATCGCGGGTCATCCGCTCGTCGTCGCGGTCGGGGGCGACGGCACGTTCCACGAGGTCGTGAACGGGCTGATGCAGGCGAAGGGCGGCGCGTACGGCACGAAAGCAGACGCAACGCGCATCGGTATGATCGCGCAGGGCACGGGCGGAGACTTCCGCAAGACGCTCGGCCTCGAGCACCGCCTCGACAAGTACCTCGATGCGCTGAAGAGCGGCCGCGAGCGCTCGCTCGACGTCGGGAAATTC
>JAQBQJ010000151.1 GCA_028287065.1 Labilithrix sp.
ATCGTCCAGACGCAGGCGCCCGCGCGCATCGCGGCCCCGGCGCGCCTCGCGAACGTCGGCGGTCGAGCGCGCGCTGCCGTCGAGGCCGCGACGCCGAAGGCCCCGAGCGCCGCTGCCGTCGTGCAGGCGGCCGATCCGTCACCGAAGCTGGACGATGCCGCGCGCACGGCAACGATGCTGCGCGAACAGCTCGCGAACACACTGCACTGACATGGCGTCCGTGCTGCGCCGCGTGGCCACGGAGCGTCGCCTCCGTCGCGTGCTCGCGCTGCTCGTCTTCCTCGCGGTCGCCGTCCCGAGCGGCGCCGCGCGTGGAGACGCCGCAGCACCGAGCGCGACCCCGAACGAGAGCGCACCGAAGGGGAGCGCTTCGGACCTCGCCGCCGACGCCGAGCGCTCGCGCGCCGCGGGCCAGTACGATCGCTGCATCGAGAAGGACACCGCCTCGATCGAGGCCGAGCCGCGCATCTCGACGCGCGTTCACCTCGCCGGCTGCGCCGATCGCGCCGGTCAGGTGCTCCTCGCGCTCGAGCAGCTCCAGATCGTCCTCGACAAGGCGCTCGCGGCACGCGACGCCGAGCTCGCGAGCCTCGCACAGAGCCGCGCAGAACAGCTCCTTCGACGCGTCGGCACGATCGTCATCGAGCCGCCCAGCGACGGCGACGACGTCGAGATCACCATCGATGACGTGACGGTCGATCCCGAGAAATACAAGACGCCCATCGCCGTCGATCCCGGCAAGCATCGCGTGCACGCCGAGGGCGTCGTCGGCGGCATCCCGTCGGTCTTCGACGACACCGAGACGATCGCGGACGGAGAGAAGGCCACGGTCGTCGTCGGTCTGCGCCCGCGCTCCTCGGAGTTCCTCACGCCCGGCCAGCTCGCGTGCATGCAGGTCGCGAAGAACGACGACGAGGTCCGGCGCTGCCTCCCGGGCAAGACGAAATCGCTCATCGTTCGCGCCGCGCTCGAGATGAGCGGATACGCGGACACGCTGGCGGTCCGCGTCTTGAATCCGGCGGTGCGTGCGAGCGTCGCATCGCCGACCGCCGGCTGGAGCTTCGGCGCCGGATACGTCGTCGACATCATCTCCGCGGCTTCGCCCGACTTCGTCTCGACCGCATCGCCACGCGGACACGACACCCGCCATGCGGTCGCGGTGAACGGAGCCTTCAAACCAGGGCGATTCGGCGTCGAGACGAACGCGGGCTTCTCGACCGAAGCGGACTACGTGTCGCGCAGCGCGGGTCTCGCGACCCTCTTCGACCTCTTCGAGAAGAGCGTGACGCCGCGCCTCGGTTGGAACGTGTCGCACGACACCATCGGCCGAGGCGGCACGCCGTTCGACGTCTTCAGCCACGAGCTGTGGACGCACGAAGGAAGCCTCGGCAGCAGCTTCGTCCTGTCTCCGCGCTCGGTGGTCGTCGCCGGCGTGAGCGCAGGCTTCGAGCGCGGCGATCAGTCGAAGCCGTATCGCCTCATCCCGATGTTCGCGCGCGGCGTGCAGCTCCCCGCCGGCGCAAGCGCCGACGAGGTCAACGCGAAGCGCCTGCCCGTGAGGCCCTACGAGCAGCTTCCGCTCGAGCGCGATCGCCTCGCGCTCACGCTCCGCCTCGTGCAGCGCCTCGGACCTTCGACGCTGCGCCTCGAAGAGCGTCTCTACGACGACAGCTGGAAGAACCGAGCGTCGTCGACCGACGCGCGGCTGCTCGTCGACGTCTCGCCGAAGCTCACGCTCGGACCGCATGCGCGCTTCCACGTGCAGACCGGCGCGGGCTTCTTCCAGCGCGTCTATCACGCGGACACCGAGCCCGTCGTGACCGTACCGGTGTTCCGCACGACCGATCGCGAGCTCGGCCCGCTGTGGGCCGTGACCGGCGGCGCGTCGGCATGGTGGAGGCTCTCGCCCGAAGGAGAAGGCATCGGATGGACGCTCTACGCGTCGGGCGACGCGCTCTACTCGCACTATCGCGACACGCTCTACACGAGCTCGCGTCTCGCCGGCTACGGCACGCTCGGCATCGAGGCGGTGTTCGAATGATGCGCGCCGGTCTCGCCGTCGTCGTCGCGATCGCATGCGGCGCGTGCCTGTCCCTCCCCGACCCCGTCCACGATCGCGCCGTCGAACGGCTCGGCGCCGAAGACGGGATCGGGCCCGGTGCCCTCCATCGCGCCGGTCAGCCATGAGCGACGAGTCACACCGCGACGGGCCCCGCGAACAGCGAGTTCAGCGTGGCCGGGACGATCTTCGCCGCGCCCGGCGGGCTCGTCGGCGTCGAGGGCGCACGCGTCGAGCTCGTCGATTCGGCGGGCACGAGCCCTCCGCCCGTCGTCACGAACTGCGTCGGCAACTTCTGGGTCACGCGCGGCGCGTGGGATCCCGTCTTCCCGATCCGGGTGACGGTCACGAAGGGCAGCACGCGTCACGAGATGAAGAGCGACATCGGTCGCGCCGCATCGTGTGCGGACTGTCACGCGACCGCGGTCGCCGATCCGCTCGTGAAGACCGGGCCCGTGACGCTGTTCGAGACGAGCGATCCCGAAGGTCCCCCGAAGAGCTGTCCGGTGAACCCGGATCGGAGCCAGCGATGACGATACGAACGATTCGAATCGCGATCGGCATGGCGATGATCGCCGTGCTCCTCTCGATGCTCGGCGCATGCGCGTCCGCGCCGGACGACGGCTCGGAGCCGCGCTTGCCCGTGGCGTCGCTCGACCCCGACGTGTACGCGGCGATGGTCCAGCCCGTCATGGAAAAGCAGTGCGGGACGCTCGACTGCCACGGGCAGCTCCCGCGCGGCCTGCGCGTCTACGGGATGAACGGCCTGCGACTCCCGAACGAGTCCGGCAACGTGCCGGGCGTGGGCGCGACGACGCCGGCCGAGGCACGCGCGACGTACGTCTCGATCGTCGGGCTCGAGCCGGAAAAGCTCAACGCGTTCGTCGGCGTGCAGCCTCGCTCGAAGGACGATGCGTATCGCCTGCTGGTCCTCGCGAAGCCGCTCGCGTTCGAGCGTCATCGCGGGGGCGTGTCGTTCCGCAAGGGCGAGCCTGCGGAGCAGTGCGTGCTGTCGTGGGTGCTCGGTCACGTCGACGCGAATGCGTGCACCGCGGCGCGTTAGCCGAGCGCGTAGAGCATTCGCTCGGCGTCCGACCCGACCCCGACCCTGAGCCTGACCCCGGACCCCGACCGCGACCCCGACCCCGACCCCGACCGCGACCGCGACCCCGACCCCGACCCCGACCCCGACCGCGGCCGGGAACGGATCAAGGAACGGATCAAGACATCGCTGACACTTTATGGGAGCGGCCCGTGATGACGGGAGACGCCCCCGGCTGCCCGATCACGCTCGCCACGAGATCAGAAAACCATCGCCGCGTCGATCCCTGCTGCATTGCTGAGTCACGAAGACGAAGCGCTCGACGCGCGTGGTCTCTGGGCCGCGCGAGGCTTGGTTTGGTCGGTCATGCCGAGAGCGCGCAGGAGTCGCGCCGGCGCCCGTTGACGCGGGCGAGAGATGACGACGTTGGAAATGGGCGCCGTCACGCCTCCTGCGCGACGGGGGCATGACCGACCAAACCAAGCCTCGCGCTCCGTTGCTTCCCCACCACAAGCTCGTCGCCTACGGCGTCGCCGTCGAGCTTCTACTCGCCGTCAACGCGGCGAACGTCCGTGACGCCAAGCTCCGCGACGACGCCTTCGCGCGCGGTTCGGTATCAGGACATAGCTGACACATTTGGTCTCAGGACATCGCTGACAGTCGCATAGCCCAGGGACATGCCTTGGAAGGAGCAGCGCGCGATGAGCCAGAAGATGGAGTTCGTGGAGCGAGCGATGAAGCCGGGCGCACGAATCTCGGCCCTGTGCCGGGAGTACGGGATCTCGCGGGAGACCGGGTACAAGTGGCTGAACCGGTTCAAGCGCGACGGAGCTGAGGGGCTCGAGGAGAAGAGTCGACGCCCGCATGCGAGTCCGCTCGCGGCAGCGGAAGAAATCGTCGCCGCCATTCTCGCGTTGCGCGAGAGGTATCCCCGACGCGGGCCGAAGAAGTTGTTCGTACTACTCCGCGACAAGCTCGGTGCGTCTACACCGAGCGTGGCCACGATTGCTCGGGTCCTGAAGCGCTTCGGCATGGTCCGACGTCGGAGTCGCTTCGGCCGAGCGCTGAGCATCGTCGAAAGGCGGCCTGACATGCGCGCAGCGGCCCCTAACGAGCTCTGGACGGTTGACTTCAAGGGCTGGTGGCGATCGAAGGACGGGCAGCGCTGTGAGCCGCTGACGGTGCGTGACGCCTTCAGTCGCTTCGTCCTGGCGATCAAGGTTCTGGCGAGTCCGTCGATGACCGAGGTGCGAAGCACGTTCGAGGCGCTCTTCAAAAAGTACGGCGTTCCGCAGGCAATCCAAGTGGACAACGGAGTTCCGTTCATCAACGTCCAAACGCGCGGTGGTCTCACGCGCCTCTCGGCGTGGTGGGTGGCCTTGGGCATTCGCGTTGTCCGCTCGCGCCCTGGCTGCCCGCAGGACAACGGCGCGCATGAACGGATGCACCGAGACATGAGTGCTGACCTCCAGGCCTTCCCGGCGGGCTCACGTTTCGCCGAGCAGCGCGCCTGCGATCGCTGGCGTGTCGAGTTCAATCGAGTGAGACCACACGAGGCCCTGCGCGGGAAGACGCCCTCGGACCTCTACAGGTCGTCTGAGCGCCGTCCGGTGAAGACGAAGTTCATCTACCCGCCGGACTGGATCGTCCGCACTGTCACAGACCACGGGGCCGTGAGTGTTTCCGGCGCCCCCGTTCAAGCCGGTCTTGCGCTCGTCCGTCAACGCGTCGCCTTGCAGTCGCTTGGCGGATCTTCGTATCGACTGTGGTTCCGTGACCTCGATCTCGGGACGGTCGAGCTGCCCCCAACCAACGCGGTCATCGACGCCGTCGTGCTCTCTCACCTCGATCGGCCGTTGAAGAGAAGCACCAAGAATGGGAGGACCAAGAAGGCCGCGTAGACACGTCGAACGACGACAAACCTGACACGCTGTCAGTGCTGTCCGCTCCCATAAAGTGTCAGCGATGTCTTGATCCGTTCCCGTTCCCTCCCTCGGTCACGTCGGGGTCGGGGTCGGAGTCGGGGTCGGGGTCGGGGTCGGGGTCGCGGCGAATGCCCCGCGCGCTCGTCTACCGCGACGCGGGAGCCCGAAGGCGGCTCCGCAGCCGCATCGCGAGCGCGAGGCCTGCGAGGCCGAGGCACGCGAACGAGGAAGACGAGCGAGGAGCCATGGGCGACGCCGAGCAGCTCGCGGCCGCAGGGGTGCCGAGGCTCGTCTTCTTCGTCTTCTTGTTCGGGGCGATGACGGGCTCGTCGCCGTCCTCGGTGTCGCTCGCGCTGCTCGTGTCCGAGTCGCCGGCGGTGTCGCCGGTGGTGTCGTCCTTCGTCGGATCGCTCTGCGGCGACGTGCCGGGCGCCGGCTTCTCGCCCGGCAGCGGGTTCGCCTCCTGGAGCGGGTGCCCGGCGGCGAGGGCTGCGGCCTTGATCGCTTCGGCGTGCGATGCCGTGTCCGTGTAGATCGACGGACGGTCGATGCACTTCTCGTCGATGCCGCGCGACGTCATGCCGATCACGTTGCCCGCCGCGTCGAAGAGCGGACCTCCGCTGTCGCCGAAGCACGTCGACTCCCCGGTGACGATCTCGCCTGCGGGCAGCGTGACGGGGAGGGACTGGCCCGCCTTCGTCTTGTACGCGTACGTCGTCGGGCCGACGGCATCGACCTTGATGCCGGTCTTCACGTAGCGCCCGTTCGTGACGTTGCCCGAGCCGTCGTCGCCGTAGCCGGAGGTGCTCGCGGTCTCGCCCGCGGTGAGCTTCGTGAGTCGGACCTTCGAGATCGGAGCGTTCGGGATGTCGCGATCGAGCTGGATGAGCGCGATGTCGTTGCCGCACATGTTGTTCGGCTTCGCCGTGTCGACGACGACCTTCGAGCCGGTCGCGACCTTGCCGCCCGGCTGGAGGCCCACGGAGATCGAGAACGACGCCGGCGACATCGGGCTCCCGAACGCGCCGCACTCGACGTTCTCGTTCGGGTCGGCCACGCAGTGGTGCGCCGTGAGGACGAGGTTCGGCGCGATGAGCGTGCCGGTGCAGAAGCTGCCCTGGTTGCCGATGCCTATGTACACGACGGCGTTGTTCGCGGCGCTGTCCGGCGTGCCGTTCACGATGCCCTGAGAGACGCGTCGCGTGCTCGTGGCGCCGGCGCGTTCGGTGATCTCGCTACCGCACGCGCTGAGGACGAAGAGGAGCGGGAGAAGTGCTCGGGGACGCATGCACTCTACAATTGCATCGCGCGTTCCACCTGCGCACGCGCGTGAACGGGCCGCTTTTCGCGCTACAAATGCGCTGCGAGGCGACGCGCGTCCGGCAGGCCTGGAAAAGCGGGCTCCGGAACGTTCGGATCGACGATGGGGGTGAGTCCCTTCGCAGGATCTGCACACGTCCGGCGCAAGCGAAGCACGATCGAATCGATCACGCGGCATCCCCACGTGCCCGCGCCCGTGCCCGAACAGGGGGGCCGGGGAAACGCGAGAAGGAGACGAGAGTCAGATCGGGCACGGGCACGGGCACGGGCACGGGCACGTGTACGGGGCGAGAAGCGTGTCGCCTCAGTCGTCGAGCGCGATCTTGATCCGGGACGTCGCGCCGTCCTGGATCGTCACGCTCGTCGTCTTGACCTTGCCGCCGGGGGCGTCGCAGCGGAGCTGATGCGCGCCCGCGGGGAGATCCAGGCCGGCGACCGGCGTGGGGCCGCGCTCCTTGCCGTCGACGGTGAGGTTGCACCAGCCCGGTGCCGCCGTGACGAGGAGGCGTCCTGCGCCGCGCGGGACCGGCCCGGCGGCCTTCGCGCTCGCGTTCGTGCCCGGGAGCGAGTCGACGCTGATCGACGGAGGCTCGTTCGACGTCGGCGCCGCGGCCGGCAGCGCGGTCGCCTGCGGGGGCGGGGCGTTCGCCTTCGAAGTGTCGCCGGGCTTCGCGAGCGACGAGCCGGCGGACGCCGAATTGCCTGCGCCGCGGCCCTTCCATCCGAGCCCGACGCCGGCGCCGAGCGCGATGACGCCGAGCGCGACCGCGCCGATCGCGATCCACGCGGTGCTCCGCGGGCGCGGCGCCGAGACGGTGATCGAGGCGTACGACGTGTTCGGCGTGTGCCACGACGGGCCGGTGGGGCCGGACGACGGATACGGCGGGACGCTGCCGGAGCGCTCTCCCGTGATCGAGAGCGGCTGCGGAGGCGGGATGGCCCCCGGCGGGCGATTTCCAGTCGGCGGCGTGAAGCCGTGACCCGGCGTGTAGTGCGCGGCCGGCGGAGGGCGATCGCTCGCGCGCAGGACGGGCAAGGCGTTCGTTGCGTCGGGGTCGACGACCGAGGTGGCGATGAGCGGCGTCGGCAGCCGCAGAGGCGAAGCCTCGAGCTCGGGGAGCGCCGTGCGCATGTGCGAGGTGATCTCCTCGAACGTCTGCAGGCGCTTCTTGAGGTCGACCTCGAGGCAGCCGCGAACGATCGCGCGGAGCGACGCGGGCACGTGCGGCGCGCAGTCGTCGATGCTCTTCGGCTTCGTGGTGGCGATCTTGACGATCAGCGCGTTGAAGTTCTTCGCCTCGTAGGCGCGGTAGCCGCAGAGCGCCTCGAAGAGGATCGCGCCGAACGCGAAGACGTCGGTGCGGCCATCGAGGTGGCCGTCGCCACGCGCCTGCTCCGGGCTCATGTACAGCGGCGAGCCGAGCACGGTGCCGGCGATCGTGAGCGCGTGGTTCTGGTCGTCCTCGAGGAACTTGCTGACACCGAAGTCGAGCAGCTTCGGCATCGGCGTGCCGGTCTGCGGCTTGTGCAGGAAGATGTTCGTGGGCTTGAGATCGCGATGGACGATCCCGCTCTTGTGCGCGGCCGCGAGCGCGTCGCCGACCTCGACCATGACGATCGCGAACTCGTACAGCGTCATCGGCGGGTTCTGCCGGCGGAGCGCGACCTCGAGGGGGAAGCCGGTGAGCAGCTCCATCACGAGGAACAGCTGCCCCTGATCGGTCTGACCGACGTCGTGGATCTCGATGATGTTCGGGTGGTTGATCCGCGCCGAGACCTTCGCTTCCTTGAGGAAACGAGCGGCGGCCTCGGGGGTCTTCGCCACCTGCGTATTCATGAACTTGATGGCGAGCTGGCGCTCCGTGAACGTGTTGGTCGCAGACCACACCTCGGCCATCCCCCCGCTGCCGAGCAGCTGGTTCAGCCGATACTTGCCTGCGACTACCTTCCCGGACTCCATGTTCACCCGTTCGCGATCACGCGATCGTCATACCTCCGTCGATCACCAAGGCATGTCCGGTCAAGTAACTGGCGGAGTCCGAGGCCAGGTAAAGGGCCCCTCCGGCGATCTCGTCGGGCTGCGCGTACCGCTTCATCGGTGTGATTCTCATCACTTCTTCGAGGAGCGTGTCGTTCTTCAGGACCGCCGCCGCAAATCGTGTGTCGACGAACCCGGGAGCGATGGCGTTGACGCGGATCTTGTTCGCCGCGAGCTCGTACGCGAGCGTCTTGGTCATGGAGATGATCGCGGCCTTGGTCATCGCGTAGACGCCCTGGAGCGGCGACGCGATGATGCCTGCAACACTCGCCACGTGGATGATCGACCCCGGAGCCTCGCGCGAGCGTAGATGCTTGACGACCTCACGGGTCATCCAGAAGTAGCCCTTCACGTTGACCTGGAAGGTCTTGTCCCAGGCGCCTTCGTCGACGTCGACCATCGGTCCGAAATGCGGGTTCGTGGCGGCGTTGTTGACGAGGATGTCGACCTTGCCGAATTTCTCGACGGCGGCTTCGACGAGCGCGGCGCAGTCGGCTTCCTTGCCGGTGTGCGCGGCGACGGCGAACGCGCTTCCGCCGGATGCGTTGATCGAATCGGCGACCGCGTTGAGCCCCTCGATCTTCCGCGAGGCGACGACGACCTTCGCGCCGTTGGTCGCGAAGGTGCGGGCGATCGCCTCACCGATGCCGCGGCTAGCACCCGTGACGATCGCGACCTTGTCCTGGAGGTTGATCGTTGCCGACATGTCGGCCGAGCGATAGCACGTCCGCCCTACGGCGACAGTCTCAGCGGCGCAACACCGCGGAAAAATTGGGGGAGGTGGTCGGCGGAGCGACCGCTCACGCGACGAACGCGCCGAGCGCTCGGAAGCGGTCGTAACGGTCGCGAACCAGCTCGTCGGGGGTCTTCTGGAGCAGCTCGCCGAGGGCCTGGCTGAGCGCGCCGTCGACCAGCTTCGCGGCGAGGCCGGGATCCTGGTGCGCGCCGCCGGCGGGCTCGTCGAGGACGCGGTCGACGATCTCGAGGTCGAGGAGCTCGGGGGCGGTGATGCGGAGGCGCATGGCGGCCTCGTCGGCTTTTGCGCCGTCTTTCCAGAGGATCGAGGCGCATCCTTCAGGTGAAATCACGCTGTACGTGCCGTACTCGAGGACGTGCACGCGGTTCGCGACGCCGAGGGCGAGCGCGCCGCCGGAGCCGCCCTCGCCGATGATCGTCGCGATGACGGGGACGGGCGCGCGGGACATCGCGGCGAGGCACGCGCCGATGGCCTCGCTCTGCCCGCGCTCCTCGGCGCCGAGGCCGGGGTAGGCGCCCGGCGTGTCGATGAACGTGAGGATGGGGAGCCCGAAGCGCGAGGCGAGCTCGTAGATGCGGCGGGCCTTGCGGTACCCCTCGGGGTTCGGCATCCCGAAGTTCCGCTTCACGTTCTCCTTCGCGCCGCGGCCCTTCTGGTGACCGAGCACGACGACGGAGCGACCGTGATAGCGCGCGAGGCCGGCGACGATCGACGCGTCGTCGCCGAAGCTCCGGTCGCCGTGGAGCTCGACGAAGTCCTCGAAGAGGAAGCCGATGTAATCGAGCGTGTAGGGCCGGTTCGGATGCCGCGAGAGCTGCACCTTCTGCCAGGGCGTGAGGTCGGCGAAGAGCTCACGCGCGAGCTTGCCCGCCTTCTCCTCGAGGCGACGCAGCTCGCCCTCGAAACGGCGATCGTTCTCCGCGAGGGCGCGGAGCTCTCGAACGCGAGTGACGAGCTCGACGACGGGTTTTTCGAAGGGAAGGACGTGCGACGCCACGGGCCGCGGGGCTATACACCGGCGGCATCGCTTCGTCACGTGCGTGACCCGAGGACGGTGGTCCGCGCTTCAGCCACCTCAGGTGAGGGCCGAAAGACGCAGCCGAACCTCCCGCAATCATGTAGGAATGCGGATTTGGGGGTGCATGTGGGATGGACCCGTCCCTGCATCACAGCGCCGCGGGGCTGTAGGTCGGGACGGTGCGACCACGCGGAACTCGAGGTGACTCGTGAGCGCCGGGCATAGCGAACGACGGTTGGAATCACATGGACAGGTACCCGCGCCGGAGCCGACGCGGAGGACGCTCGTCTTTCCCGCGGTGGACGTTCCGCGATCGCGGCGCGCCGGTCCGCCACCGATCCCGGTGGTGCCGCCCTCGCGCCCGAGCGAGCGACCGACGTTGAAGACGTTGCCGCCCGTGGCCGAGGCCGCAGCGGGCACGAGCAACACGCAGGTGATCGAGCTCAGCGCCTCGGCGCTCGACAGCGTTCCGTCGCTGCGTGAGATCGAGCGCGGCGAAGTGCGCGCGCGAACGGACGCGCCGCCTCCTCCCGACTCGGGCGAGTGGCGCACGAAGCTGACGAAGGTGAAGGCGCGCCAGCGCGGGCTGAGGCGGGGAGCGCTCGGGCTCGGGGCCGTGGTGCTCGTCGTCCTCCTCGTGCCGGGTGGGGCTGGGGCCGTCACCGAGCTCGTGACCGGGGTGAGCGAAGGGCTGCACGACTCCGGGCGCGCGCGTCACGCAGCGGCAGGCCAGCACACGCCGCTCGCGCCGCGGACGTTCGAGGAGATCGCTGCGCCGGCGGGGACCTGTGCGACGGCGGGAGCGTCGCGCGTGCTCGCGACGCGCGCGCATCTGCCGCCGGGGCTCGACGTGAACGTGCTCGACGGCGGGTTCGGCGTCGGCTTCGCGTCGAGCGTCGACGAGGCGCTCGGGCTGCGCCTCGAGCGATCGTCGGGGATGATGCACGTCGCCGATCGCGTGCGCGTGCGTTCGCGCGCCGGGACCGGCGTGAAGCACGTGGCGGTCGACGGAGCGCGGCACGACGACGACGCGCTCGACGTGCGAATCGACGGCGACGACGCACGGACGGTCGTGCCCGACGGGGACGCTCCGGCGTTCCGGGTCGTCGTGGTGGGCGGGTGGATCTCGGTGATCAGCGACGCGAAGGGCGGGGGGCGCGGGCTGTGGCCGGTGCCCGGCGC
>JAQBQJ010000161.1 GCA_028287065.1 Labilithrix sp.
GATGCCCGCGACGTTCCACGACCGGCCGAGCGTGAACGTTCCGGCAGTCCCGACAGCGGCGCCGGGATGAAGCGCACCGTCGGTTTGATCGGCGCGCGCGGCTATGTCGGCCGCGAGCTCACGACGCTCGTCGAGAGTCATGGGGACCTCGACCTGCGTCTCGCGGTCTCGCAGCGCGACGGCAAGTCGCCCGCGGACGTCGCGGGTGAGCGCCTCGACGCGTACGTCCTCGCGCTGCCCAACGGCGCGAGCGAGCCGTTCGTCGAGGCGATCACCGCGGCACGTCCGGAAGCGGTCATCGTCGATCTCTCGGCCGATCATCGCTTCTCGTCGACCTGGGTCTACGGACAGCCCGAGCGCCACCGCGCGGCGCTCCGAGGCGCACGCCGCATCGCGAATCCAGGCTGTTACGCGACCGCGATGCAGCTCGCGCTCGCTCCGCTCGTGCCGCTCGTCGAGGGGCCGGCGAACGTGTTCGGCGTGAGCGGCTACAGCGGCGCGGGCACCACGCCGTCGCCGAAGAACGATCCCGAGGCGCTCCGCGACAACCTCATGCCGTATGCGCTCGCAGGCCACGTGCACGAGCGCGAGGTCGCGGCGCAGCTCGGCTGTCGTCTCTTCTTCATGCCGCACGTCGCGCCGTTCTTCCGTGGTCTCACGGTCACGGTCTCCGTCGCGCTCGCGCGTCCGGCGACGCGAGGCTCGCTCGAGGCGCGCTTCCGCGAGGTCTACGACGCCGAGCCGCTCGTGCGCTTCCACGAGGATGTTCCACTGGTCCGCGACATCGCCGGCAAGCACGACGTCGCGATCGGCGGGCTCACGGTGTCCGACGACGAGCGTCATGCGGTGGTGGTCGCGACGATCGACAACCTGCTCGGCGGTGCCGCAACGCAGGCGCTGCGCAACCTGAACCTCGCGCTCGGATTTCCCGAGAACCAAGGACTGACGTCATGACCCGCGTTCTGGTGATCGGTTCGGGCCCGGCGGTGATCGGCGAGGGCGGCGAGCTCGACGCCGCCGCCGCGGACGCGCTGCGCACGTTGCGCGAGCGCGGTCACGAGACCGTCTTCGTCACCTCGAACCCGGCGACCGTCGCGAGCGACCCGACACTTGCGGATCGCACGTATCTCGAGCCGCTCGACGTGGCGGCGCTGCGGGCGATCGTCCTCGCCGAGAAGCCTGCGCTGCTGATGCCGCTGTTCGGCGGAACGAAGGCGCGCGCGCTCGCCCTCGCGCTCCACGAGGACGGCACGTTGAAGGCGGCGGGCACCGCGCTCGCGGGCGTGTCGGCCGACGCGCTCGCATCGCTCGCCGACGAGGCGGCCCTCGTGCCCGCACGTCGTGCGGCGCTCGCCGAGGATCGCCCCGCGACGTGGACCATGATCGAGGTCGTCGCCGCGCTCGATGCCGGCGGAGCATTCACACCGATCTGCACGATCGAGAGCCTCGACCGCGCCGACGTACATCCCGGCGACGCGATCGGCGTGACGCCGCCGCTCCATGCCTCCGCGCTCGATACCGCCGAGATCGACGAAGCGGCGCGCGCCGCCGTCGTGAGCGCCGGTCTCACGTCGGGCATCGTCACGTGCGAGCTCGCGCTCCGGCGCGACGACGACACGACCCACGCGCTCGCGGTGATTCCCGGCGCGACGCGCTCGAGCGCGCTCGCCGCGGCGTCGACGGGCTATCCGGTCTCGGCGGTCGCCGTCGATCTCGCGCTCGGCCGCTCGCTCGCGGAGATCGGCGCGCCGCCGCCAGTCGCGCGCGGCGTCGTGGTGCGATGGCCGCGCTTCGCGTTCGAGACGTTTCCCGATGCCGACGCTGCGCTGGGCGCGCATCGCAAGAGCCTCGGCGAGTCGCTCGGCAGCGGCACGACCCTCGCCGATGCGCTCCGCAGCGCGGCACGCGGCGTCGACGACGGCCTGCCCACGGGCCGTGCCGTGAAGCACACCTCGAAGGCCCCGCAGACGAAGCACGTGCTCGTGCTCGGGTCGGGTCCGAGCCGCATCGGCCAAGGTCCGGAGCTCGGAACGTGCGCGAGCGAAGCGCTGGCTGCGGCACGCGAGCTCGGCTTCGAGCCGGTGTTCCTCGACTCGAGCCTCGAGTCGCTCGCGGTCGCAAAGGGCGCCGCCGATCACCTCCATATCGAGCCCGTGACGCTCGAGCGCGTGCTCGCCGCGCACGACCGCGATCACGCGGCGGGTGTCATCGTCCAGGTCGGTGGCGACGGCGCGCTGCGCATGGCCGCGGATCTCGCGGCGCGCGGCGTGCACGTCTTCGGCTCGTCGCCGGACGCGGTCGCGCGCGCGATCGCCGCCGCCGACGGGGCTGACGCGCTCGACGATACGGCGCTCGACGAGGCGATCGCCGTCGACGTCGACGCCGTCTCCGACGGAACGCGCGTCGTGATCGCGGGCCTCATGGAGCACCTCGAGCCCGCGTTCGTGCACGGGGGAGATGCCGCGGCGATCCTCCCCGCCTTCACGTTGAACCCCGACGTGGTCGCGCGCGTCGAGGACCGCGTACGCACGATCGCCCTGGAATCCGGCCTGATCGGCCTCGTCGGCGTGCGCCTCGCCGTCCTCGGCGACGCCATCGTCGTGCTCGAGGTCGAGCCTCGCGCGGGCCGCACGTCGGCGTTCGTCACGCGTGCTACCGGCTTCCCGCTCGTGCGCATCGCCACGAAGGTGATGCTCGGCAAGTCGCTCGACGAGCTCGGCGTCGCGCAGCGTCCCCTTCCCCGCCATGTCGCGGCGCGCGAGCGCGTGTTCCCGTTCGAGCGGCTCGGTGTCGATCCTGCGCTCGGCCGTGAGATGCGCTCCACCGGCGAGGTCATCGGCCTCGACGACAGTCCGGCCCGTGCGTACGCAAAGGCGCTGCGCGGCATCGGCATCTCGCTGCAGGCGCCCGCCGAAGGCGCTGCCTCCGGACCGCGCGGCGTGCTCGTGTCGATCGGCGATCGGGATCCGGAGCGCAAGGCTGCGGTCGATCTCGCGCGACGCTTCCGCGCGATCGGCTTCGAGGTGCACGCGCTCGGCGACGTCCGCGCGTCGCTCACGGCTGCACGCATTCCCTTCCGCGACGCCGGCAGCGACGACGTCGGCCGCGCGCTCGAAGACATCCGCGCGGGCCGCATCGCGTTCGCCGTCGTCACCGCGAACGGCGATGCCGAGATCGTGCGCACGCGAGCCCTTCGCGCCGCCACGCTCGCAGCGCACATCCCCTGCTTCACGACCATGCGCCTCGCGCGCCTCGGATGCTCGGCGCTCGAGCAGGATCGAAGCCCGCGCGTGCGCACGCTGCAGGACTGGTACGCCGCGGACGACTGACCGCCACGCGCGTCGGGCGCGGGTTGAGGCGCTACGCCGCATGCGATAGCGTCATCCGCGATGCGCCCGAAGCCGCCGCACGACGTTGCTGTGCCCGGCCCCGAGAGCGCGGCGATACCAGAGGAGGCGGAGCGGCGCCGTCCCTACCGCGCACCGAAGCTCCGGCACATGGGTTGCGTGCGCGACCTCGCGCTCGGCGGGGCCAGCGGGATGGCCGAGGGCGCCGGCACGTTCACGAACCGCATGGCGATGTGACGACCGTGCGCTCACTCGCCCCACACGTGCCGTGGCCGCTGCTCGTCGTATCGCTCGCGGGCGTCGTCGTGAGCGCCGGTGCGGGATGCAGCGACGACGACACGCAGGTGGTCTCGACCGACGCCGGCACGATCGACTCCGCGAGCGCCGATGCGAACGTCGAGCCTCTCGCGAAAATCGAAGATCTGCTCGAGCCGCTCCGCGAGCGAGGCGGCGTCCCCGGCCTCGCGGCGCTCGTGATGCGCGGCGGGGTGGTGATCGCCGAAGGAGCCACGGGCGTGCGGAAGCTCGGCGACCCGACGCCGATCGGCACGACCGATAGCTGGTACCTCGGCACGTCCGTGCAGGCGTTCACCGCGACGCTCGCGGCTCTCGTCGTCGAGGACGGCACTGTCGCGTGGAGCTCGACGCTCGGCGGCGTCTTCCTGGACGTGCCGATGCATGCATCCTACAAGGACGTGACGCTCGAGCTGCTCCTCGGTCATCGAGGCGGCGCGCCTGCGAGCATTCCCGACGCCGTCATGCAGGCGATGCGTGGTGCGGGCACGCCGCAGGCACGCCGCGACGAAGCGGTTCGCACGATGCTGCAGGCCGGCCCGGAGACGGCGCCGGCGCTCGACGTGCAGCGGTCGGACGCGGGATACCTCATGGCCGCCTCGATGATCGAGCGGGCCACCGGACGATCATGGGAAGAGCTCCTTCGAACGCGCGTCTTCGATCGTCTCGGCATGACGGGCTGCACGTACGACGCGCAGGCCGCGATCTCGCCGTGGGGCCACCGCATGAACGGAGCCGCCGTCGAGGCCGTGCAGCCCGACTCGGACGGCGAGCCTCCGCCGGCGTTCGGGCCTGCGGGGCGCGTTCGCTGTCCGCTCCGGGATTGGGCGAAGCTGTGCGCGCTGCATCTGGCGGGCGCGCGCGGCGAGCCGACCGCGCTGCTCGGTCCGGCGTCGTTCGCGAAGCTGCACACGGCAGCGCGAACGACGTACGCGCTCGGCTGGAACGCCGTCTTCCGGACATGGACGGGCCGCTCGGCCGCGCTGACGCACGCCACGTCGAACACGCTCTTCTCCGGGACGGTCTGGCTCGCGCCCGAGAAGAACATCGGCTTCCTCGTCGTCACGAACGAGACCGACGACACCTCGCGGATCGCCGCAGACGAGGTCGTGGGCGAGCTGGTGAACCGGTTCGTCGCGCGCTGAGCGCTGCTTGCCGGTCGTTTCACACGTGATAACTTCGAGGCTCGATGCGTGCCCGCCTCGCGATCGTGTTGCCGTCGTGCGCGCTCGCGATCCTCGTGACCGTCGCAGGCTGCTCCAGCGAGCACATGAGCGCGCCGGCAGAGGGCTCCGGCGTCGACCGCGCGACGCAGCCGATCTTCGCCCCGCAGCGTGATGCGTCGGCCTACACCGAGGGCGCACGCGTCAAGGTCAACAACGCGGCCAACGACTTCTGCTCCGGCGTCGTCATCGCTCCGCGCGTCGTGCTAACGGCCGCGCACTGCATCGCGTTCAATCCCACGAGTGCCATGAACGCGACGCGCGGCACATGGACGATCACCGCCCCCTTCGCGGCAGGCGGAGCACAGGTCCGAACGGTCTCGATCAACCAGTGGGACACCTACGAGCCGAACTTCACGACCCTGTCCGGCGGCGTCTCCAACTACGATTCGCATCCCGAGCTCCACGACCTCGGCCTGCTGTACGTCGACACGGCGTTCACCGGCATCTCCTTCCCGACGCTCTCGCGGACGCGGTATCCGATCGGCGCGTCGCACCCGCAGGTGTCGGCGGTCGGCCGTGCGTTCGTCGGCGAGACCGCGGGCCTCGTCCTCAGCCAGCCCGTCGCGATGTCCGGCAGCGCGTCCGGCTACCTCAACGACAACACGACTCCGGTCGTCACCAACGGCGGCGACTCCGGCGGCGGGCTCTTCCTCGAAGGCACGCACATGCTCGTCGGCACCGAGACGCGCTTCAGCGGTCAGACCCAAGGCACCGACACCGACTGGTGGGCTCGTCTCGACGGCAACGTCTACGACTGGATCATCGCGCACGTCGCGTCGCACGGCGTCACGACGACGACGCTGGCGACGCTCCGCGACGAGGTCGCGAACGCGCTCTGCGCGCGTGTCGCCTCGTGCTGCAACGCGGCTTCGCCCGGTTACACGCTGAGCTCGGCGAAGTGCCACGCCATCTACGATCAGTTCGGCTTCGAGGCCACGGCGCGCGGCATCCAGACGGCCAGCGCCGCGAACGTCACCGTCGACACGGCCACGAAGGACTCCTGCATCCAGAAGATCGACGACGAGACCGCGGACTGCAGCGTGGGGACCGTCGAGGTGAAGACGGCGATCGCCCACTGCCTCTCGGCGGTTACCGGCAAGCTCGCGATCGGCGCGAGCTGCACGTCGTCGCTCGAGTGCGCAGGGAACGCGGTGTGCGAGCTCGACGCAGCAGGCGCGGGCACGTGCAAGGCGCTACGGACGGCGGGCCAGAGCTGCGAGATCGTCTACAAGACGGGCACCGACGTCGCGAAGCGCGACAACCTCGCGCAGGATCTCTGCTCGAAGCGCGGCGGCGGACAGTCCGGGCTCTACTGCGACGCGTACGACTCGGCCCTTGGCGCCTACCGCACGGAGTCGACGTGGACGTGCAAGAGCGCGCTCGCGGACGGCAGCGGCTGCAGCACCGACGCGTACTGCAGCTCGTTCGTGTGCGACGCCGCGTCGTTCACGTGCGTCGCGAACTCCCCGTTCGTGAACACGAACGTGTGCACCGCGTTTGCGGGGCCGTAGACGAGACAGAGATTTACACGGAAGCTCGGAAGCTCGGCATCACGCGAGCGCGCTGCGCGCGATGACGATCCGCTGCACTTCGCTCGTGCCCTCGTAGATCATCGTCACGCGCACGTCGCGGAGGTGCCGCTCGGCCGCGAACTCGCGGATGTAGCCGTAGCCGCCGTGGATCTGCACCGCCTTGTTGCAGATGCGGTTCGCGGCTTCCGTCGCGAACACCTTCGCCATCGACGCCTCGCGCGAGAACGGACGCCCCTGCCCCTTCAGCCATGCCGCGCGCATCGACAGCAGATGCGCCGCGTCGAGCTCCGTCACCATGTCCGCGAGCTTCCACTGCGTGCCCTGGAACTCCGCGATCGGCTTGTCGAACTGCTTCCGATCGCGTGCATATCGCACGCTCTCTTCGAGAGCGGCGCGCGCGATGCCGATCGCCTGTGACGAGATACCGATGCGCCCGCCGTCGAGCGCCATCATCGCGATGCGGAAGCCCGAGTCGAGCTCCCCGAGCAGCGCCGACTCCGGGATGCGGCAGTCGTCGAAGGTGAGGCTCACGGTGTTCGACCCGCGGATGCCCATCTTGTCCTCGGCCTTGCCGACGACGAGCCCGGGCGTGCCGCCCTCGACGAGGAAGCACGAGATGCCACGCGTGCCCGGGAGCTTCTCGCGATCGCCGGTGCGCGCCCACACGACCATCACGCCGGCGTACGCGCCGCTCGTGATCCACTGCTTCTGTCCGTTCAGCACCCACGAGTCGCCGTCGCGCGTCGCGGTCGTGCTCATGCCGCCCGGATCGCTGCCGGCGCCGGGCTCGGAGAGCGCGAACGCGCCCGCGGCATACTCCCCGCTCGCGAGCTTCGGGTTGTAGTTCTTCTTCTGCTCGTCGCTGCCGAAGGCGGCGATGACCTCGCCGACCATGTTCGTCACCGCCATCGTCACGGCGGTCGATGCGCACGCGCGCGACACTTCCTGCATCGCGAGCGCGTACGACACCGTGCCGGCGCCGGCGCCGCCGAGCTCTTCGGGCACGTTGACCGCCATGAGCCCGAGCTCGGCGAGGCCCTTCAGGATCTCCCGCGGAAAGCGCTCTTCGCGATCGATCGCGGCGGCCTCGGGCATGATCACGCGCGTCGCGTACTCGCGCGCGGTCTTCTGAACCAGCTTCTGCGTCTCGTCGAGCGTGAGGTCCATCGTTCGAGCTCAGAGCGAGAAGGTGACCTTGGCCGCGTAGCTGCCCGGGCTCGGGAGATCGAGGCCCTTCAGCGCGTCGACGAGGCAGTCGATCTTCTCGGCGCCTTCCTTGTTCGGAGCGGCCATGCCGATCGCCTTGAAGCGACCGCCGCTCTCCTTCGCGCCGTGCTTGCCGGCCTTGGGCGGCGGCGGCTTCGGCTTGCCGGGCTTCGCCTTCGCGTCCGAAGCCTCGCTCGCGAGCTCCGAGTGCTCGTCCGTCGGCTCGACGTACGCGGTGACGCGGAAGTCGCCCTTGATGCCGGCCTTGCACTTGTCGACGTCCTTCTTGACGTCCTTGGATTCGACGAGCGCGGTCGCGACCTTGTCGGACGACCACGTCGTCGGCTCGCGCTCTCCGCCGGGGCCCCAACCGAAGCCGCTCCGGACCTCGGCCTCGCCGCCCTCGGGCTTCGGCCACGACGTGCCGTTGAAGATGCCGAGGATGCACTTCTCGGTCTCGCGATCGCCGATCGTCGAGTCCTCGAAGTAGCCGTATTTCACGCGGCCGTTGCCGTCGACGCGCAAGAACACCTTCACGTCGCCGGTGAGGTACTCGACGCGATCGCGTCCTTGCTTGTGGCAGTTCTCGAGCGGGCCGTTCACGAGGTTCGAGAACGTCTGCTCGACCTTGCGCTGATCGATCGAGCCGAGCTCTTGCGACATCGCGAGCTTCGGCCCGGCGCTCTGCGAGTGCGACTCCTCTTTCGAGGGCTCTTCGACCTTCGGCGGCGGGCTGCTTCCGCATCCGACGGCAAGCAACAACGCGAGTCCCGGGAGAACGGTCTTCATCATCATGCCTTCAGCAAGCTCGCAGCGATGACGATCCGCTGGATCTCGCTGGTGCCCTCGTAGATCTCGGTGATGCGTGCATCGCGATAGTGGCGCTCCACGGGGAACTCCGCGGAGTAGCCGTAGCCGCCGTGGATCTGGATCGCCTTGTGCGCCACGCGCGTCGCCATCTCGCTCGCGTAGAGCTTGGCCTCGGCGCTCTGCATCGAGTGGCGCTCCTTCGCGTCCTTCATGATCGCGGCGCGCCACGTGAGCAGGCGCGCGGCGTCGAGCTCCGTCGCCATGTCGCTGAGCATGAACTGGATCGCCTGGTGCTGCGAGATGGGCACGCCGAAGCTCTTTCGCTCCTTCGAGTACGGCACCGAGACGTCGAGGCACGCCTTCGCGATGCCGAGCGCCTGCGAGGCGATCCCGATGCGTCCGCCGTCGAGCGTCGCCATCGCGACCTTGAAGCCCTCGCCGACGTTGCCGACGACGGCGCTGTCCGGGACCTTGCAGTTCTCGAAGAACACCGTGCACGAGTGCGCGCCGTGGATCCCGAGCTTGTGATCGGGGTTCGCCTGCGTGTAACCGGGCGTGCCCTTCGGCACGAGGAAGGCGGTGTGCTTGATCTTCGGGCTGCTGCGATCGGTGACGCAGAAGACGAGGATGTAGTCGGCGTGCGGACCGTTCGTGATCCAGTTCTTCGCGCCGTTGAGGACCCAGCCGTCCTTGGTCTTCTCGGCGTTCGTCGCCATCGTCTGCGCGTCCGAGCCGCTCATCGGCTCGGTGAGCCCGAAGCAACCGAGCTTCTTTCCGGAGGCGCATGCGGTGAGCACCTCCTTCTTCTGTGCGTCGGTGCCGAACTTGTAGATCGGATCGCAGAAGAGCGAGTTGTTCACGCTCATGATGACGCCGCACGAGGCGCACGCCGCGCTGATCTCCTCCATGACGAGCGAGTAGGACAGGTTGTCCAGCCCGGCTCCGCCGTACTCCTCGGGGATCGCCATGCCGAGGAAGCCGAGCTCGCCCATCTTGGCGACGATCTCCGCCGGCCAGCGGCTGCTCTTGTCGATCTCGGACGCCTTCGGCGCGATCTCGCGCGTCGCGAAGTCGCGCGCCGTGTCACGGACGAGACGTTGCTCTTCGGTCAGGTCGAAGTCCATCGGCGGCTCCCAAGCGTGAAAGAGGGCCCCACGTTGTAGTGTCGGAAGCGCGCTGCTTTCAAGGGTTTCCGGTGATCTTCCGGAACACCAGGACCGCCACCCCTGCCGCCAGCAGCAGGACCACGACGAACAGCGCGATCGCGCCGGACGACACGCGCCTGTCGAGCTTCTTGCGGCGGGATTCGCGGAGGAGATCGGGCGAAGGGCCCACGCGCGCGGTCTCGATGTTCGCAAGGTGCAGGACGACCTCGGACTTCCGGAGAAGCTGCTCCCACTCCGCGGGCGTGATCTCGAGCCCCTTGCCGAAGCGGATCTCGTGCACGAGCGCGGCGTGCTCGTACGATCGCAGCTCGGCGTGCTTCTCGATCGGGTTCACGCTGCCGGCGACGATGGCGGCATAACCGTCGCGTCGTGGACGGAGCCGGAGGTGCTGCAACGCCTGCTTGCCGCCGCCCGTGGTCTGCCCTTCGGGCGCGAGCAGCTCCACGACGTAGTCGCCTCCACCGATGTGGAACTCGTTGAAGCACTCGGTGACCTCGTCCGCGAGGGTCGTGAACTTGCGGGCGAGTCGCGTACGAAGTGCCTCGACGTCGGGCTCACGCTCGCGCATCGGGCCTTATCCTAGCACGTATAGTCCCCCCGGAAATGCGAGCCCACGTGCACGCGAGATGCGTGCTTCAGCCATCAATGCTTCAGCGTGAGGGCCACGCGATACACGACGAGCGCCGCGAGCAGCATCACGACGAAGAACGCGACGAGCACGGGAAGCGAGATGCGTCGCTGCGCTTTCTTCTGGGCGAGGAGCTCGGGCGGCGGTCCGACGCGCACGGCCTTCACGCGTGCGAGGTTCAGGACGACGTCGGCCTTCGCGAGGAAGTCTTGCCACTCCTCGCCGCTGATCTCGAGAGGCTGCTTGAAGCGGACCTCGTGCATGATCGCGACGTGCTCGAACGTGCGGAGCTCCGCCGTCGAGAGGACCGGATCGACGGTGCCCGCGACGACGATCGCGTAGCCCTTCCGTCGAGGGACGAGCCGGATGCTCTGCCGCGCCTGCGTGCCGCCGCCGGTGGACGGACCTTCGGGGACCGTGAGCTCGACGACGTAGTCGCCGCCGCCCATGTGGAAGTCCTCGAAGCCCTCGGTCACCGTCTCGGCAAGTGACGCGGCCTGATTGGCCACGCGCGTACGCAGGGCCTCGAGCTCGCTCCGATCCGGCACCCGGCCATCATAACAGGTACAATCGCGGCTAGGTACGCAGCATGGACCTCCAGCGCATGCTCCGGATGTGTCACGACGCCCAGTGGCGTGTCGGCGACCTCGACTGGTCGCAGACCCCGCGCGCGATGTCGGCCGACGACGAGGCGCACGTCGTGCAGTACTTCACCGACATGGCGCAGATCGAACGCCTCGCCGGCGCGCTCTTCGTCGAGCAGCAGCGACGCGTCGCCGATCCGACGCTGAAGGAGATCTACGCGAGCTTCGTGCTCGACGAGATGCGCCACTCGCACGTCGCGCAGATGCTCGCCGATCACTACGACGTCCACCGGCTGCACACGTACCGCCCGAGCCCGAGCCTCGAGCGCTTCTTCCCGCACTTCGTCGACGCGATCCGTCACCTCGCGGACGACGTCGCGAACGCCTACATCACGTCGGGCGAGCTGATCCTCGACATCGCGCTCTTGCGTTCGATCGACGACTTCGTCGCCGATCCCCTGAGCGCGCAGGCGATGGAGCTGATCAACCGCGACGAGTCGCGGCACATCGCGGTCGACTATCACATGGTCGGCTACTACGCCTCGGACGCGTACAAGAGCGCGCGCACGAAGACCAAGACGAGCGTGCGCGAGCAAGCGGTCGCGGCACGGACGTTCGCGGCGATGACGCTGTGGGGACGACCGTTCTTCCGCGACGTCTTCTTCGGTCCGATGGACCGGATCGACCCGACGGGCGAGCGCCTGCGCGAGGCCTTCAAGCGGATGCAGCTCCTCGGCACGCGTCCGGGCCTCGAGGCGCTGCCGCTCGTGAAGTTCTGGTCGTCGATGATGATGCTCTACAACCAGCCGTGGATGGGCCGGCGCGGCAAGGAGGCGATCGCCCGCGTGGTCGGCGCCGAGCCGCGCTTCATGCAGTACCTCGCGACCGACGAGGAGCTCGCACGCGCGAGAGCCATGTCGCTCGACGAGCTCGCCGAAGAAGCGCTCGCGGCAAAGCGAGCGTGATCGGGCGCGGCGCTCAGGGCTTGCCGGCGTCGTAGTGGGCGCGGATGCGTAGGGGAGTCAGCGCCTTGTCGTAGATGGCGATCTCGTCCATCACGCCGACGAACGCCGACGTCCCAGGATCGATCGCGCCCACGTTCAGCGTGCCGCTCGTGTGGGGGTTCGACGCTGCACAGCTGTTTTCCGCCAAGGGCTTTGCGTCGACGTACAGGCGCGTCGTCGCACCGTCGAACGTCGCGACGACGTGATGGGTCGTGGCGATCATGATGGGCGCCGGCATCGCGCTCGCGTTGCACACGGCCGCGCCCGACACGCGACTGAAGGTGAGCTGGTCCAGCTGGATCGAGAGGTTGTAGCCGGCCCACGCAGACCCGCTCACCCCGGACTCGCACGAGAAGAGACGGCGGTACTCCGGGTCGATCCTCGACGGGGAGACCCACGCCTCGAGGGAGTACGGGGCCTTCGCGGCGAACTCCAGGCCGGTGCCGAGCTCGAGGACGCTGGACGTACCGTCGAAGGAGGCCGCGCTTCCGGCGCCGCGCACGAGTGACGGCTTGCCGAGCATGACACCGCCGACGAGCGTCGCGGGGCGCGCCCCATCGACCGCGTTGCGCACGGTCGTAGAGCCCATTGGATCATCCAGCGGGTACCAGGCGAGGGGCGCGTCGAGGATGACCTCCGTCGCGTAGGCGCTCGGGGCGGAGGCGTCGGGCTGCGCTGAGCCGTCGAGAGCGGCGTCGTTCGTCGCGCCGCCGTCGGTCGCCGCGTCTGCCTGGGCTCCTCCGCCGGCGTCGCCGAACGAGCCGCAACCGGCGGCGAGCGCGAGCACGAGGACGAGCGCGAGCGGCGGCCGAGCCGCGAGCTTCATCGGCCCTCGACCCGTTCGAGCACGACGAGGTTCGGGATCTCGCCGGCACGCTCGACGAGCCGCGGCTTCGGCCGGATCGCGACCGGGACGCGCGCTTCACGGAGCATCGGTACGTCGAACGCGTTGTCGCCGAACGCGGCGTACAAGGGACGCGCGCCGAGCTTGGCGCGGAGGTGCATGACCTTGCCGGGACCGTACGGGATCGGCCGCACGACGGACGGAACGATCGTTCCGCTCGCGTCGCGCTCCTCGGTCGCCGACGCGACGTTCGCGAGATCGATGCCGACGCGACGCGCCGCGCGCTCGACGATCGCTCTCGGCGATGCGCTGACCAGGAACGTGGGGATCCTTCGTTCCCTCGCCCACGCCACGACGCGCGTGGCCTCCGTGTGGAGGCGCGTATCGAGCGCGACCTTCACGAGCACGCGCTCCGCGAACGCGTCCGCATCCCCGTGCGCCCACCCTGCGAAGGCCCAGGTCATGATCTCGCAGACGCGCTCCTCGGGGAACGTGCCGGCGAGATAGCCCGCGTAGATGCGGCGAGCGACGGCTACGGCTCCACCGGACGAATCGAGCTTCTCCGCTTCGGCTTCACGCGCGAGCGCGGCGTGGGCCTCAGCCGAAACGGAGCCGTCATCGAGGAGCGCCTCGAAGAAGTCCTCGCCGATGTCGCCGGACCAGAGCGTGCCGTCCCCGTCGAAGGCGATCGCCCCGCCGGGCTCGCGCGCGACGTGCTCTTCGAGGAGGCCGATCACCTCGGCGACGGTCACCGTTCTCACGGTGCGATCATACACGTTACGCGGCCTGTTCGCCCCCCGCCCGGGGAGCTGCCATGGCCGCGTTACCCCACGATCGCGCTCATTGCCCGACGGTGAACCTTCCGACCGCGAGGTACCGCGCGCGGCCGAGTGCGTCCTGCTCGGGGACGCGCAGCGAGATGCCCTCGCTCGCGCCCTTCGCTGCGATGAACGTCTCGAGCTGCGGGTTGTCGCGGTCGCTGGCGGTGCGGACGATCGGCTGGTCCGCGTCGGCCGGGAGATAGCCGGCGAGGCTCGACACG
>JAQBQJ010000172.1 GCA_028287065.1 Labilithrix sp.
CTCACGCGTTTCCTGTCGGCGTCGGGTGTCGTCGAGATCGAGGACTTCATGCCCGTCTGCGTGTCGGGGCAGGAATCGCGCGATCAGATCATCCGCCGCGTGCGGTGCGTGCGCGGGCGGAGCCAGATCGAGCTCCGCTGCGAACCTGCGTTCGACTACGGACGTCGTCCGCCGGAGATCGAGCTAACCGGGCGGGGCGCGATCTTCCGCGCGCCGAACGCGCCGGCGTTGGCTCTCTCCTCGGACGTTCCGCTCCACGCGACGGAGCGCGGCGTGACGGCGAGCTTCGAGCTCCAGGAGGGAGCGCGCGTGACCTTCGCGCTGAAGGCTGCGCCCGAGCAGAGCATGTGCGCGCCGGCGCCGTCCGAGGCCGAGAGCGACGAGCTGTTCGAGGCGACCGTCGCGTACTGGCGCCGGTGGCTCGCCGGCTGTACGTACCGCGGCCGCTGGAGGGAGATGGTCCAGCGGTCGGCGTTGATCCTGAAGCTCCTCACGTTCGAGCCTTCGGGCGCCATCGTCGCCGCTCCGACGTGCAGCCTCCCCGAGACGATCGGCGGGCCACGCAATTGGGATTATCGCTACACGTGGATCCGCGACGCCGCGTTCACGCTGTACGCACTCATGCGCATCGGCTTCCACGACGAAGCGCGCTCGTTCATGGCGTGGCTCGAGGAGCGATGCCGGAGCGCGTCGGGCGACGTGCCGCTGCAGCTCGTTTACCGCGTCGACGGCTCCGGGGATCTCGACGAGTACGTGCTCGAGCACCTGGCGGGATACGGCGGCTCGCGGCCGGTTCGTGTCGGAAACGGCGCGGCGCGCCAGCTGCAGCTCGACATCTACGGCGAGCTGATGGACGCCATCTATCTCTTCAACAAACACGCCACTCCCATTTCCTACGATCTCTGGACTCACGTCCGCCGGATCCTCGATTGGGTCGCCGCCCACTGGCGCGACCCGGATTCGGGCGTATGGGAGATGCGCACCGGGCCTCAACAGTTCGTCTATTCGAAGTTGATGTGCTGGGTCGCGCTCGATCGCGGCCTGCGTCTCGCGGAGAAGCGCTCGTTTCCTGCTCCGCGCGACCGGTGGCTCACCGAGCGCGACGCGGTGTACGAGACGATCATGCACGAGGGCTGGAGCGAGGAGCGCCAGGCGTTCGTGCAGCTCTTCGGCGGCGACGAGCTCGATGCGTCCAACCTGATCATGCCTCTCGTGTTCTTCGTCTCGCCGAGCGACCCGAAGATGCAGAAGACGCTCGACGCGATCCTCGCCGGGCCGCGCGAGCGCGGGCTGGTCTCCGACGGCCTCGTCTATCGCTACGACACGGAGCAGCCGCGCGACGGCCTCACGGGGCGCGAGGGCACCTTCAACATGTGCACGTTCTGGCTGGTCGAGGCGCTCACCCGCGCAGCGGGCGGAGACAGTCGCAAGCTCTGGGATGCCCGGCTGCTCTTCGAGCGCATGCTCGGCTACGCGAACCACCTCGGTCTGTATGGCGAGCAGACCGGCGCCAGCGGCGAGGCTCTCGGCAACTACCCGCAGGCGCTCACGCACATCGCGCTGATCAGCGCGGCGGTGAACCTCGATCGTGCGCTCGGCGGGGGCGGGACGGCGCCAACCTGAGCGACGCATGATCGAGACGATCGTGCGGCACGGGCCACTCACGGCGAGGCCCCGAAGCCGCAGGCGTCGATCGCCTCGTCTTCGCCTCGACGCTGTGCAACGGTGAGCGCCTCCATGGCTCGCCTCGACCCGCACTCCCATGCCGAGGACAACCAGCCTCGCACCAAGGCCTTCGACTGGAAGGCGAGCGTCGACTTCTCCGCGCGCGTGCTGCGCGCCGAGGTCACGCTCCACTTCGTCGAGCCTTCCGGCGGTGGTCCGCTCGATCTCGATACGCGCGCGCTCTCGATCGACGCGGTCCTCGGCCCCGACGGCGCGCCGCTCCAGCACACGCTCCATGCGCCGGATCCGATCCTCGGCAGCCGGCTCGAGATCATGGTGCCGGCCGGCGCGGGTTCGGTCGCCATCCGGTATCGGACATCACCCGAGGCCTCGGCGCTGCAGTGGCTCACGCCGAAGCAGACGCTCGGCAAGAAGCAGCCGTATCTGTTCTCGCAGTGCCAGGCCATCCACGCGCGGAGCCTGCTCCCGTGTCAGGACACGCCGTCGATCCGCCAGACGTTCACGGCCTCGCTCGAGGTGCCCTCGGAGCTGCGCGCCGTGATGGCCGCCGCGCCGGTGCCGGCGTCGCGCGTGGTGAAGGGCGATCGCGCCGTCGAGCGCTTCGAGATGCCGCAGCCGATCCCGCCGTACCTCTTCGCGCTCGCGGTCGGGGATCTGGCGTCGAAGGACCTCTCGCCGCGCTCGCGCGTGTGGACGGAGCCGGCGCAGCTCGAAGCGGCGGCCTGGGAATTCGAGCACGTCGAGGATCACATCGAAGCGGCGGAGTCGCTCTTCGGTCCGTACGATTGGGAGCGCTTCGATCTGCTCGTGATGCCGCCGTCGTTTCCGTACGGCGGAATGGAGAACCCGCGGCTCACGTTCTTGACGCCGTCGCTGCTCGCCGGCGATCGCAGCCAGGTGAACGTCGTCGCGCACGAGCTCGCGCATTCGTGGACCGGCAACCTCGTGACGAGCTCGACGGCCGAGCACTTCTGGCTGAACGAAGGGTTCACCGTCTTCGCCGAGCGACGCATTCTCGAGGCGCTCGAGGGCACGGAGATGGCGATGCTGCACGCGGCGATCGGTTTCGAGAAGCTGCAGCAAGCGTTCGCGCAGCTCGCGAGCACGCCCGACCTCACGAAGCTCCGCACGCACCTGAACGGCATCGATCCCGACGAGGCGTTCAGCGTCGTGCCGTACGAGAAGGGCTATCTGTTCTTGAAGACGCTCGAAGCGGCGGCGGGGCGTGAAGCGTTCGACGCGCTGCTCGCGAGCTGGCTCGGCGCGCATCGCTTCGGCGCGGCGACGACGAACGACTTCGTCACGCTCGTCGAACGCGTCGCTCCCGGGCTGCTCGCGAAGGTCGACGCGAAGGCATGGATCGACGGCGCCGGCCTGCCGCCGCAGCACTGGAAGCCCGAGTCCGCACGGCTCGCCGCGGTCGAGAAGGTCGCCGGGCGCGTGCCGTCGAAGGACGAAACGAGGGCCTGGAGCCCGACGGAGTGGAGCCTGTACCTCGAAGCGGCGCCCAAGCCGTCGCCGGTCGAGGTGTGCGCGGAGCTCGATGCGCAATACGCGCTCACGAGCGCGAAGAACCCGGAGGTGCTCGTGAGCTGGCTCGTGCTCGCATGCGAGTCGGGCTACGCCCCCGCGCTTCCGCGCGTGAAGGAGCTGCTCGCTCACACCGGGCGCATGAAGTACCTGAAGCCGATCTATCGAGCACTGGCCGCGCGCGCCGAGACGAAGCCGCTCGCGCGCGAGCTGTTCGAGAAGCTCCGGGGGAGCTACCACCCGATCGCGCAGCAGGTGGTTCGAGGGATCTTGAAATGAGATCCCCGCGTCGTGGCGGGCGCGATCAGTACCACTCGCGGCGTCGCACCTCGATGCCGCTCGCCGGCTTGATCGCCGAGGAGAGCTCGTCGAGGTTCGAGCCGTTGTAGTGGAAGGGGAACACGACCTTCGGCTTGAACGCGTTCACGCAGGCCGCGGCCTCGGCGGGCGGCATCGTGTACGGGAGGTTCATGCACACGAAGGCGACGTCGATGTTCTTCAGCGCCTTCATCTCGGGCGTGCACTCGGTGTCGCCCGAGACGTACACGCGCGAGGCGGTGGCTCCCGCGTCGGTCTTCGGAGCCCCGAACGTGAAGACGTAGCCGTCGCCGCGTCCCTTGTCGTGGTAGAGCTGTCCCGGGCTGGGGCCGCGCGTCAGGTTGTACATCGGGATCGCCTCGACCTTGAACGTTCCGAAGTCGTGCGTGTCGCCGTTCTTCATGACGACCTGGGCCGGCATCTTCTCGTTCACGGCAGGCGGCGCGACGACGACGGTGCCGTCCTTCTTCACCTTCGCGAGCCCCGCCGGATCCATGTGGTCCGGGTGGATGTCCGTCACGAAGACGTAGTCCGCCTTCGGCAGCCCCTCGTACGACGCGTCCGCCGCGACGGGATCGAGGTAGATCGCCTTGCCCCCGACCTGGAGGAGCATGGTCGCGTGATGGATGGGCGTGACGGTGAGCTCGCCGGCGCCGGTCATGAACGTGTCGGTCACCTTGGGCGCGGCTTTTCGCGGCGCAGCACCGGCGGTGGTCGGCGCGGCGGACGACGCGGCGCTCGCGTCATTCGCGGGCATCGAGGGAGTCGACGGCGTGGCCGCCGGCTTCGCGTCACCCGGCGGAGGCGAATTGTTGCACGCCGCAAGCAAGTCGTTGCACGCCGCAACCATCGCGAGACAGAGGACCGCGCGCGTATTCATGGCCGCACCCTGCGCGAAGAACCGCCTGCCCGGCAAGAGCAAACGGATCGCGGGCGGGTCACTGCGCGCAGTTCCTCAACCCGAACGCGGTGGGGTTCGCGTCGAACGCGTCCGGCGTGTTGAGCATCACGCCCGGCGTCCAACCGAGGTTCGGGTTGTCGTCGCCCTGCGTGTAGTACCAGGTCGTGTTGCCGCCGGCGTGGAGCTCGCCGGTGCCCCAGCACAAGAAGTAGCTGGTCGTCGTGCGTAGCGTGTTGACGACCGTAGCGCTCTCTTTCGGCAGCGTGTGCAGGGGAGCGTTCACGCGGTTCGTGCAATGCAGCTTCGTATCGGCTCGCACCTCGCATGCGCTCGCGTCGCCCGCGGTCGCGTCCGCGACGCCCTTCCCGGCGGCTCCCGCGTCGAGCGCCGGCTCGATCGGAGCGGCGTCGCGATGATCGGCGGTCGCGGCATCCCCCGCGGCGTACGGGACCTCCTCGAGGTCGACGAGCGCTGCGCACGACACGACGAGCATGCTCGCCGCGACGGCAAAGACGGCGCGAGCGCGCTTACGCATCGCCTTCGAGGATATCACCCATGCGGCAACGGGCACGCCGCGCGCACACCCACCTGAGGACTGCAGCCCGCAGGTATCCGCGCGCGCGTCGGCGGAAAGAATCAGTGCCAACGGACCGGCTGGCCGGGCGCGCCGACGCGGCTATCGTGACCATGTGGACGCGGGCCTCGTCATCGCCGGCAAGTACCACGTGGTCGACCTCATCGCGCAAGGCGGGATGGGCGCCGTGTACGACGCCATCCATGCGAAGACCGGCCGGCGCGTCGCACTCAAGTTGATCAAGGAACGCGGCCTCTCGGGCGGCCCCGCCGCGCTCCGTCGTTTCGAGCGCGAAGCGAAGGCGGCCGGCTCGATCGACTCGCTCCACGTCGTGCAGGTGCTCGACGCCGGTGAGGACGAGGCGAGCGGCATGCCCTTCTTCGTCATGGAGTACCTCCAGGGCGAGGACCTGCGCGCCGTCATCGGGCGCGGGCCCGTACCGCCCCAGCAGGCGATCGCAATCGCCGTGCACGTGTGCCTCGGACTGATCAAAGCGCACGAGGCGGACATCATCCATCGCGATCTCAAGCCGGCAAACCTGTTCCTCGCCGAGGCAGACGGCGCGACGCGCGTCGTGAAGATCCTCGACTTCGGCATCGCGAAGCTCCTCCACGAGCAGAACGACACCGCGGAGCTCACGATCACGGGGGACATGGTCGGCTCGCCTCCGTACATGTCCCCGGAGCAGCTCGCTTCGCCACGCGACGTCGATCACCGCTCCGATCTGTGGTCGCTCGGCGTCGTGCTCTACGAGATGCTCTGCGGTGCATCGCCCACGGCGGGCATCAGCGCGATCGGCGCACGTGTGTACTCGATCTGCCACGTGCCGGCGACGCCGCTCACCGAGCGCATGCCCGGCATCTCCCCGGAGCTGGCGGCCGTCGTGCATCGCGCGCTCGCGATCGATCCCGCGGCGAGGTTCGCGTCCGCAGCCGACATGCTCGACGCGCTCCACGCGCTACAGCCGGACGGCGCATCGCTGCCTTCGATCGACGCAGCGCCCACGCTGGTCCGCGGCTCGCAGTTCTCGTCCACGGCGCCCACCGCTCTCGAGCTCGCGCCCACCGAGCACGATCGAGCGAGCGACGCTTCGCGCTGGGCTCCACGCGCGCGCTGGCGTGCTGCCGCCGCGACGTTCGCGCTCTTCGCGGCCGCCGGTGTGTACGCAACGCGCGAAGCTCCACGTCCCGAGCTCCCGCCCGCGCTCGCGCTCGCGCCGGCGCTCGCGAACGCCGGCGCGCAGCCGGAAGAAGCGACCGCGGTCGCTTCGCGATCGCTCGATCCACGCGCCACGAGCACGAGAGAGACGCGCGATGCCGGCGCCCAAGTGGAGAGCGCACCGAAGGCCGCGCCCGTCGTGCGATCGCCGACCGGCGGCGCCCGCAAGCTCGCCGGTCACACGCGAACGAAGGCGGTCGAAGCCGACGGCGGCACGACCATCGCGCCGCGGATCGTGCCGGTCAAGACGACCGGGCGCGAACACCTCTGAGCTGCGCGCTCAGAACGAGCCTTCGAGCGCTCCGCTTGCGCCGATCCGGATCCGAACGCGGCTCGCGGCGCTCTTCTGCGCGCCGCCCGGCGCCGCAGACGAAGGCGCGAGCACGTACATGACGACGCCGCCGGCGAGGAGCACGCCGCCGGCGATGAACGCGATCGTCGACACTGTGGACTCGACGAACGCGCGATCCTGGATCGGACGCAGGCGCGCCTCCGCGGCCGGATCGCACTGCGCGTGCGGGTAGCCGCCCGAGCATCGAGGGTCGCCGTTCACGGCATCCGCGAGATCGCTCCGCGCGGAAGACGCGAGCGCGCCGGACACCGCGCCCGTGACGAGACCCGCGATCCCCACGGCTCCGACGACGAGGCCCCACGTCGCCAGCGAGCTGCTCGACGCGCCACCGGAAGCCGCCGCGTCGGCGCCGCTGCCATGCGCGGGCTCCGCGAGAGCGATGTCGAGCCGAACGACGTCGCCCGCCTTACCGTCCACCTCGCTTCTCCACTTGCGGCCGTCGGGCGCGGCGGCCTCGAGAGTGTGCGGCTTGCCCGGCGTCACCGCGATCGCCCACGGGCGCGTCCCCGCCGACGCGCCGTCGACGCTGACGACCAGCCCGGCGACGACCGGCTCGGGGTCACGCAAGAGCACGCGCACGAGCTTCGCTTCGATGTCGGCGGCGGAGCGTCGCGCAGCGTCGACGCGCGCGTCGTTGCGCAGGACCGCGTTCGCCTCGGCCTCCTTGTACTGGCGGAAGGCCTCCGGCAAGCGACCGAGCGTCACGTAACAGTCGCCGAGGTTGAGTCGCGCGCCCACGCTCGTCGGCTCGAAGTCGATGCTGAGCCGGAATTCCTCGAGCGCGAGGTCGCATCGTCCTGCCTGGACGTGGCGGCGCGCCTGCTCGAAGTGGACCTCCGCGCGCTCGCGATCGGTCGTCTGGGCGGCAGCATTCGACGTCGCGAGACCCGACGCGATCGCGATGGAGAGGGCCACACCGAGCGCTCGCCGCATGCAGGGCCGTAGCGTAATCACTTCCGCGGGCGAGGGACACCGAAGCGTTCGAGCCGCGAAATCAGCGTTCCGCGCGAGATGCCGAGCGCCTTTGCGGCGCGGGTCTGGTTTCCGCTGCAGTGCCGCAAGGCCTCGAGGATGCGCCGGTGCTCGGCCTCGTCGACCACGGCGGACAGCGAGCCGCCGCTCGCGCCCGATGCGTGCGCGGCTCCGCCGAGATCGAAGTGAGCCGCCGTGAGCACCCTTCCCTTCCCGAGCAGCACCGCCTTCGACAGCACGTTCCGCAGCTCGCGCAGGTTGCCCGGCCACGTGTGCCGTGAGAGCGCCGACATCGCATCCGCGCTGAGGAGCATCCGCGGACGGCCGTGCGCGGTCGTGAGCTCCACGAGCAAGGCCTCGGCGAGCGTGCCGAGCTCGCCCACGCGCGCGCGAAGCGGAGGGACCACGACGGACACACCGGCGAGGCGATGGAACAGCGCGACGTCGAGCTCTCCCGACCCGGCAGCCGCGAACAGATCGCGCTGCGTGAGCGTCACCGTCCGCACGTGCGTCGCTTCGGCGGCGAGCGCCGTGCGGAGCGAGGTCTGCGCGGGCACGGACAGGAGCGAAGGCTCACGCACCACGAGCGTGCCGGCACGCGCGGCGCGGACCTCGTGCGCGATCTCGTCGGGGGTCGTCGCGGGGCTCGATGCGAGCGTGACGAGCGCCGCGGACGATCGGCCGGAAGACGCATGCACGCGGGCCGCGATCCACGCCTTGCCGGAGCCGGGCTCGCCCACGAGCAGCACCGCGACCTCGCTCTTCGCGATGCGCTCGATGGTCCTCTCGATCGAGGCGAGCCCTTCGCGCGACGCGCCGGTCGAAGCCAGGACGTCGCGGGCGGGATCGTGACCCGTGCGGATGACCAGCAGAGCGTCGCCGAGCTCGATCGGCGAGCCGGGCGCGACGAGCACGGCCTCTCCTCGTTTCAAGGTTCGCCCGGCGACGACGGTGCCGTTGCGACTGCCGCAGTCGGCGATGGTCACGTGCGAGCCGAGCGTGAGCTTTGCGTGTGCTCGGGAGAGGGTGGGGTGGTCGACGACGACGTCGGCATCGCGCCCGCGCCCGATGACGACGGCTCCCGAGGGGGGCAGCTCGTGCTCCCTCGCCGACGTGCCGCACAAGACGAGGAGCATACGACCCCGTGATGCGCGTCCTCCTTCTCTCGTCGCGGTCTCGCTCTCCGTCATGCTCCGCCCGTGAGGAGTAGCCCGTTCGAGCTCGGTTGGCACGCACGCCGTGAGCGCCGACGACGACTTGTACGGATCTCTGAACAATTCGTTCGACCCTTTGCGCAACGGTGAGTGGTCATGGATCCCGACACCCCGAGGCGCGCGAGCAGCGACGCGGGGGGCGCGCAGGCGTGCGTGCGCAGGCGGAAGCAACGCACGTTCGTGCAGGTCCGGCATGGCGTGAGCGAGCGGCACTCGCGTTGCAGTGGGTGCCGCGACGCGAGCCCGTGATCGAACGCAGTCCTTCGTTCTGCTTCGTGTCGCTCCACCCCCACGACCTCAGAGGCCTCATGTCCAACCTCGCTCGCTCGTCACGACTCGGTGTGCTCGTCTTCACGCTCGCCGCTGCTTCCGCGTGCACCGCGGACGCGATCGACGCACCCGAGAACGCCGATGTCGCCGAGTCGGCAGCGACCGCGGTGGTCCCGCTCGATGTCCCGTTCGTCGCGCAGAACCCGGAGCTCCCGCGCGGATGCGAGGTCACGTCGCTCACGATGCTCCTTCGTGATGCGGGCGTGACCATCGACAAGATGACGCTCGCGCAGCAGGTGAAGAAGGTCCCCTATCTCGCGAACGGCCTGCACGGCGATCCGTACGAGGGCTTCGTCGGGAACATGACGACGTTCAGCCAGCAGGGCTACGGGGTCTATCACGGGCCGATCAAGGCGCTTGCCGAGCAGTACCTGCCGGGCCGTATCGCCGATGTCACCGGGACGTCGTTCGACGACCTCCTCATGCAGCACGTCGCGCGCAGCCGGCCGGTGTGGATCGTCACCAACGCGACGTTCAAGCCGCTCACGGCCTCGGCGTTCCAGACCTGGCAGACGAAGTCGGGACCGGCGCGCATCACGTGGCATGAGCACTCGGTCGTGATCACCGGCTTCGACGCCACGACCGTCACCATCAACGATCCCCTCGACGCCCACGGCAAGAACAAGAAGCTCGCGCGCGCCGACTTCCGCGTCGCGTGGGAGCAGATGGGCAAGCAGGCGATCACGTACCTCCCGGCCGCGACGGCGAACGCCCCCGCGCTGCTGCAGCAGTCCGTCGCGAGCTGCACGACGAAGTCGATCACGCAGGTCCCGACGACGCGCACGGCCCCGCAGCTCGCTCCGTTCGATCTCACGGCCTCGCATGCGATCGGGTCCACCGAGCTTCGCCCCGGCGACGCGCTCAACAGGAACGTGGCGGGCTCGGCGCGACACGTCGCGTTCTTCGCCGGCTGGGCCGATGCGGCGCACTCGGCCGCGTGCGTCGTGCAGCCCGGCCAAGCGACCACGACGGCGACCGCGCAGGCGTACCCCGCGAGCGCTCTGCGGGAGCTCACGCCGATCCGCTTCGAGAATTCGCCCGCCGGATGGCGTAGCGCGCCGATCGGCATCGATTGCAGTGTGCACGCAGATGGAAAGCTCTATTGCACGAACACGCCGGGCGCGGCGATGCACGCGGCGATGACCGCGTCCTCCGCGACGGTCAACCATCTCCGCACGACGTACAGCTGGTTCGAGTGCTGGGGCACCGGCGAGCACCACGCGGGCGGCAACACGACCTGGTACCGGACGACGGGCGACGACAACCCGTCGAAGGGCTGGATCCCCGCCGTCGACCTGAGCACGCAGCCCGACTTCGACGCGGATCCCAGCGCGCGCGGGCTCGCGAAGTGCGCCGAATGACGAGTCCTCACGAAACGACGATGTGGAGGTCACGATGAAGCTTTCGATGTCCGTGCTCGGTACGCTCGCCACATGCTTGCTCGCAGCCGGTTGCGCGAGCGAGCTCGAACCTGCGGATGAGGGAGACGTCGAGCACACGGAAGATCCGTTGCTCGCAGGACGCCGCCTGAGCGAAGCCGAGACCGCGCAGCTCCTTCGCAACGCCGGTTTTCCCGAGTCGGCGGTCGGTCCGATGGTCTGCACCGCGAAGTACGAGTCGTCGTTCTACGAGCGCGCGACCAACAGCAACACCAACGGCTCGATCGATCGCGGGCTCTTCCAGATCAACAGCATTCACGTCGGAACGCCGGGATGTCCGAGCGCGGCCGGACTCTTCGACGCGGCGCAGAACACGCACTGCGCGCTGAAGGTCTACCAGTCGCAAGGGATCAACGCCTGGTACGGCTACCAGCATCATCGCGCCGAGTGCGGCGGATATCGCGCTCCGGGCGGCGGCGGAGGTGGCGGTGGCGGCGGCGATTGCTCGGTGCACGCCGACGGCAGGCTCTATTGCGACGACCGCGCCGGCACCCCGATGCATGCCGCGACCAACGGCGGCAGCCCCGTCGTCAACACGCTCCGCACAGCCCACAGCTGGTTCGACTGCTGGGGCACCGGCGAGCGCCACGCGGGCGGAAACACGACCTGGTACCACACGCTCGGCGACGACAACGGCAACTACGGTTGGGTCCCCGGTGTCGCCCTCAAGACGCCCGACGCATTCGACGCCAACCCCGGCGCGCACGGCCTGAAGCGCTGTCCCTGACGAGCCGCTCCACAGCGATCGGGGCGTGCGCGACGCCCCGATCGCATGGCGCGAAGGCTCATCGACGACGCCTCGTGCGCGACGCACTCTCTCGACGCGATGTACGCGTCCCTCGGAGCCTTCATCCATCGGCGACCGCGCCTCGTGCTGCTCGCGTCGGTCCTCTTTCTGGCCGCATCGCTCCTTCTCGTCGTGCGCGGCGGGCGGCTCGCGGGCGCGAGCATCGGCGGGCTCGAGGCCAATCGCGCGCAGAGCCTCGTCGACGCCATCACGCTCCGCCGCGACGACGCCACGGTGGCCGTCGTCTTCCAGTCCGCGGACCTCGCCCCGACCGATCCCGACTTCACGCGTGAGATGGAGCGCGCGGTCGCTCCGCTCCGCTCCGACCCGCGCGTCGCCTCCGTGACGACCCCGGAGGACGCGCCCGGTCCGATGATCGACCGCCTGCGCAGCCGCGAAGCGCGCACGGCGCTCGCGCTCGTCACGCTGCGCGGCAACGTCGAGGAGAGCCTCGCAGAGTGGCCCGAGCTGCGCGCGAAGCTGAAGAGCGACAGGCTGACGATCGCGTGCACCGGCAAGATCCCGTTCCTCGCCGATCTCGCCGCGATCCTCGAGCACGATCTCGTACGCGCGGAGCTCCTCTCGATCCCGCTCGCGCTGCTCGTTCTGCTCCTCGTGTTCCGGACCGTCACCGCGGCCACGCTGCCGGTCGGCGTCGGCGGGCTCGCGGTCGTCGGCGGGATCGGCCTCGTGCTCGCGCTCTCGCACGTCGTCGAGGTCGGGCAATACACGATCAACGTCTGCTCGCTGATCGGGTTCGGAGTCGCGATCGACTACTCGCTGTTCATCGTGAGCCGCTATCGCGAGGAGATCGCGGCGGGGCAAAGCTACCGCGACGCGCTCGTTCGGGCGATGGACACCGCAGGGCGCGCAGTCGCCTTTTCCGGCCTCGCCGTCGCGACCGGGCTGATGGGGCTGCTCTTCTTTCGCGGCTCGTACCTCGCCGTCATGGGCGTGGGTGGCGCGATCGTGGTCGCGCTCGCGGTGATCTTCGCGCTCACGCTCCTTCCTGCCTTGCTCGCGCTGCTCGGGCCGCGCATCGACGCCGGCAAGCTGCCCGGCGTCTCGACCGTGCGACCCTCGGGTGGCTTCTGGCGTGCCGTGGCGGTCGCGGTGATGCGGCGGCCGGTCACGATCCTCGTGCCCACGCTCCTCGGTCTCCTCGTGGTCGCGCTGCCCGCGACGCACATGCGCGTCGCGGCGTCGGACGCGCGCATGCTTCCGCCCGGGACCGAGGCGCGGCGCGGGTACGAGATCCTCGAGCGGGCGTTCCCGGACCTCGCGGCGAGCCGCGTGATCGTGGCCGTGCGGTTCCCCGGGCCCGTGCTCACGCCTTCGCGCGTCGGTGCGCTCTGGGAGCTCTCGCACCGGATCGCCGCGCTGCCGCACGTCGTCCGCGTCGAGAGCGTCGTCGATCCGCCACGCGCGCACCCGGACGACGAGCTGCCCGACGAGGAGGAGCTCACGCGTGCGCTCACGAGCCCGACCGACCTCGAGCGACCGCTGGTCGAGCAGGGCACGAAGCTGGTCGTGAAGGACGACACGACCGTGCTCTACGCGCTCTCCGATGCTCCGCCGGACAGCGCCGAGGCCGAGCAGCTCGTGAACGCGATCCGCCGGCAACGTACGGTGGGCGACGGCACCCTCGAGGTCGGCGGACAGGCCGCCTACGACGTCGACGCCACGCATTTCCTGCTGTCGCGCATGCCGTACGCGTTCGGGTTCGTCGTCGGCGCGACGTTCCTCGTGGTCCTCGTGCTGCTGCGGTCGGTGCTCCTGCCGTTCAAGGCCGTCTTCATGAACGCGCTCTCGATCAGCGCTTCGTTCGGCGCGCTCGTGTGGATCTTCCAGGACGCGCACCTCTTCGTGCACGAGCGCCACCCGCTCGATCCGAGCCTGCCCGTGCTCCTGTTCTGCATCTCGTTCGGTCTCTCCATGGACTACGAGGTCCTGATGCTCGTGCGGATGAAGGAGATCTACGAGCGCACCGGCGACAACGAGACCGCGGTAGCCGAAGGGCTCGAGCGCACCGCCGGCCTGATCACGAGCGCGGCCGCGATCATGGTCAGCGTGTTCCTCGCGTTCGCGCTCGCGCGCATCGTCGTGCTCCAGGCGACGGGCGTGGGCATGGCGCTCGCGATCGCGCTCGACGCGACGCTCGTCCGCGCGCTCCTCGTCCCCGCCACGATGCGCCTGCTCGGGCACCTCAACTGGTGGGCGCCGTCGTGGATGCGCGCCGCACCGCCGGGCGCGCCGCGACCTGCCGAATGAGGGAGAAAACCATGGTCGATTTCATCACCGGCGCGACGGGTTTCATCGGCGGTCATCTCGCCCAGCGCCTCGTCCGCCAGGCCCGCACCGTGCGCGTCTTCTGCCGTGCGCGCAGCGAGCACAAGCTACCTCCGGACGTTGCGGCACACGCCGAGATCGCGCGCGGGGACCTGCGCGATCTCGCGTCGCTGCACACGGCGATGCGCGGCGTGACGCGCGTGTTCCACTGCGCCGGCCAGGTGCTCGACTGGGGCGCCGAGCGCGACTTCGAGGAGGTCAACGTCCGCGGCACTCGATGGGTTTTCGAAGCGGCACGCGCCGCTCGCGTCGCGCGGGTCGTCCATTTCAGCTCCATCGCGGTGTTCGGAACGCCTTCGCCGCCTCGCTTCGACGACCGTTCGCCGTACGGCACGAGCCGCGACGCATACTCCCGCACGAAGGTCGAAGGCGAGAAGGTGGCGCGCGCCTTCGGGTCCGCCGGACTGCCCGTCACCATCCTCCGGCCCGCGGTCGTGTACGGCAGCCGCGGAAAATGGCTGGAGGAGCCGCTCGCGATGCTCGCGAAGGGAAGGCTCTTCCACGTCGGCGGCGGCAAGGGCACGTGCCACCCTTGCTACATCGAGAACCTCCTCGACGCGGCGCTGCTCGCCGCGGACCACCCGCAGGCGATCGGTGGTGCCTTCATCGTCGGCGACGACGATCCGATCACGTTCAAGAGGTACTTCGACGGCATCGCGACGATCGCAGGGAAGCCGCCCGTCCGCAGGTCCGTTCCGCTCGCCGCGGCCCGCGCGGTCGCCGCGGCGCTCGAGCTCGGCGCCCGCTTCACGCGGTCGGGCACACGCCCGATCCTCACGCAAACCGCGCTCGACATGACGACGACGAAGAGCGTCATGTCGATGGCGGCCATCAAGAGCGAGCTCGGCTTCGCGCCGCGCTACGACTTCGCCGCTGCCGTCGAGGAGCTTCGCCTCCAGTACGCCGGCCGCCGCGCGCGCGCGCCGGTCACTCCCCAATCTCTACGTCCGCCTCCGCCTCCGCCGTGATCGGGGCGTCCGCCTGCGCCGCCTTGGAGGTGCGCGGCCAAAGGGTCTTCATGGGCTCTCGTTCGTGAAATCGAATGCCACTTTGACGGCCGGACACCCGCCTTTGGACCGCGCGGCCAGAAATGCTTCTTTGAAGTCGCCGAGCGGGAAGCGATGCGAGAGAACGCCCTCGGGATCGATACGCCGCGAGGCCGACAGCTCGAGATAGTGCTCGATGGCGTGTGCGCGCCGGCCCTCGAACGTCTCGAGGCCGTAGCCCGTCGCGCCGACCAGCTGGGCCTCCTTGAAGTAGAGGGGCGTCCACTCGAAGCGGGCCGGCCTCGACACGCCGACGAGGACGACCGTGCCGCGCGGCCGGACCACGCGCAGTGCGGTCTCGAGCGTCTTCGCGGAGCCCACGGCGTCGAACACGCGAGCGACGCCGCCGTTGATCCACGGCAGCGCGAAGCGCGGGCGCTGGACCGACGCTCCGAGGCTCCGCGCGATGTCCTCGATCAACGCGGCGCCGTGCGAGCGGAGCGTGACGTGCGCGCCGAGCCGTGACGCGAGCTCGCGCGCGTGGGCCCGCGGGTCGATCGCGATCACCTTCGTGCGCGGATACAGCCGCGCGAGCGCGTGAACGAGCAGCGCGCCGACGCCGCCGCAGCCGACGACCAGCACGGTGTCGCCGCGTTCCGGCGGGGCCTTCGCGATCGCATGCAGGGCCACGGCGAAGGGGTCGGCGAGCACGGCCCGCTCGAACGAGACCGACTCCGGGAGGAGGAAGCATGCCGACTCGTGCACCGGGACGTGCGTCGCGAAGCCGCCGGAGACGTCGCGGCACGTGCCCGCATGCATGCCAGGCGAGAAGGCGCCCTTCGAGAAGCTCTCGCAGGTCGAGGTGTCGCCCCGGCGGCATGCGTCACATGCAGGCAGCCCGCGCACGGCGCAGCTGAGCCACGGTGAGCACGCGACGCGGTCGCCGCGACGCACCTTCGTGACCTGGCGACCGACCTCGACGACCACACCGACGTGCTCGTGCCCGAGGACGTGCGGGAACGAGATCATCGCCGTGAGCGGATTGTCCAGTGCGGCGTCCATGAAGACCTGCTTCACGTCGCTGCCGCACAGACCACACATCTTCGTCTCGACGACGACCCAGCGATCGCCGAGGACCTTTGCATCGGGCACATCCTCGAGGCGCAACGGCCCGAGCGGGCTCAAGTAGCCGCGAGGTGCCACGGAGCCGAGGACGCGCGCGACAGCAAGACGCGCAAGCTCGAATCGAAAGACGAGTGCCTTCACGTGCTTCGACGATAAGTCGGCCCCACGTTGATGACATCGCGATTGGCAACTTCAATTTCCGATTACGAACGCGCACGAAGTCGCGTATGGCAAGTATTGCATCGTTCGACACGACGGATATGCACGGGCGCCGTGTGCGCGGCGGCCGCGTGCGGCGTGAGCGCGGGAGCGCGGGCCTCGCCGCCGGGTCTCGCGCCGAACCGCGACGAATTCATCCCGGTGCCTGCGCTCGGCGGCAACACGGACGTCGGCGTCGAGATCGGCGCGGCCGGAACGTACGTGCGATTTCGGGACGGGTATTACCCCTATCGCTTCCGCCTCGACATGTTCGCGTCGACGAGCTTCAAGAGCGCCGACGGCGGCTTCCGGTTCGTGCAGCAGTACCACACGGTGCGGCTCGACATGCCGCAGTTCCTGTCACCCAGGTTGCGGCTCGACGCGCAGCTCGACTTCTTCCGGCTCGTCGATGCGCCGTGGTTCGGCCTCGGCAACGCGAGCGTCGTGCAGGACCGGCCGACGCCGCCGGGCGCCGCCTCGCCGTACGTCTACGTCGCAGAGCACGTGCGCGCGCGCGTGCTCTTCCGGATCAAGACCGATACGCCCTTCGATCTCGCGTTCTCGACCAGCACTCGTTACGAGCTCGCGGATCCCTATCCCGGCTCGAAGCTCGCAGACGATCTCGCGGCGCACGCGATCGTCGGCGGCGAGCCGTCGCTGCTGGAGACGGTCGCCGGGGGCTTCATCGTCGACACGCGCGACAGCGAGTTCGTGCCGACGCGCGGCATCTTCTATCAGTTGGGGCTCGCCGGCACCGTCGGCAGCGCCGAGGACGTGCGCTTCGGCGAAGCGTCGGCCGTCCTCTCGCACTATGCGTCCCTCGGCCCCGTCTTCATCTTCGCGAGCCGGATGATCGGCAGCTTCGAATTCGGCCAGAACGTGCCGTTCTACGAGCTGCAACAGGGCGGCATCTTCTATCCGCGTTACCTCGTCGGCGGGAGCCGCGGCGTCCGTGGCGTGCGACTCGGCCGCTACGCGGGCGCGATCAAGACGGTCGCCAACACCGAGCTCCGCATGTTCCCGTTCCCGCGCTTCCACGTCTTCCACTGGACGGTGCTCGCCGGCGCGACGACGTTCTTCGACGCGGGTCGCGTGTGGAGCGGATACGCGTCCCGCCCGGACCTCGACGCGCGCCGGCTCGGGCTGAAATACGGCGCCGGTGGTGGCCTCGTCTTCCAGTGGGACGAGGCCAACGTGTTCCGCATCGACACGGCCTATTCGAACGACGAGGAAGGACGCACGATCCCGCTGTCCCTCTATTTCGAGACGGGGTTCAGCTTCTGATGCGCGCCGGCGCCTGGCCCGTCCTGCTCGTGCTCGTGCTCGCGCTCGTCTCGTCGCGGACGGCGCACGCAGACACGGTCGCGCCGTCGCAGAAGGCGCCGCGGCACCGGACGTGCTGCGCATTCGCGAGCGAGCTCCCGCTGCATCTCGGCTCGGCGCACGTGCCGTTGACGTTCGGAATCGTGACCTCTGCGCGTTCCATCGGCGAGCACTCGTATTCGGGAGATGCGGCCGGCCACGAGACGAATGGCCTCGTCTACACCCGTCACGGCGGCTTCGTCGATACGGGGCACACGCGGGAATATGCCGACGCGACGGCGCATCTCGCCGTGCGACTGCGTCCGCTCCTCGCGCACGGCGGCGTCCTCCGCCTCGGTCGACGAGACGCAGAGCTTCGCTTGCACGTCCTTCACCGCGTTCCCGAGTCGGACCGCGAAGCGACGAGCGTGCTGCTCGCGCGGCGCATCACGTTCCAGATCGGGATATGGGTCGAAATCACCCAGCATTACGGACATGCGATGATGAGGGGAGCCGAGGAACTATTTTCGGCATTCACACCGGAGGACCTCTATTCGAACTTGCTTGGCACGGCTCTCGGCGGGGCTGCCGTCACGAGCCCGCTTCCGTACGATCGTGCGATGGACGCGCTCCTCGCGGACGCGTTCGCGTCCCTCGACGCCATGCCGGCGGCGGAGACGCGACGGATCCTCACGGCGCTCGCAGGACGATGGTGGCGATCGGGGGTGCCGTGGCCCTCGCCGGCGATTCCCATCCTGCGCTCCTTCGATATCGGTCCTCACGTCACTCCCCTCCTCGCGCCGGCGGACGTCGTGGCGCCCGCCGCGCCCACCGCGCTCGACGTCCCCGAAGTCGACGGCGCCGGAGCGCCACTCGCGGAGCTCTATCGCCTCGAGATCGTGCCCGACCTTCGTGCGCTACCGCGCTTCGCGAGCACCGGCTCGAGGATCGTGAACGCAGACGACCTGCCCCGTCTCGTCGCCGGCGTGCGTGCGTCGATCGAGGCCGGCGACGAGGTGAGGGTCGGGCCGCACCCCGTCGACGACCCCGGAAACGGCCCGCTCGCGCATTACGTCGTCGGACTGCGGCTGCTCGATCTGAAGGCGAGCGGCGGCATCGCCGGGCAGCTCGAGGGCGCTTCGAAGGGCGTGGGCGGCGGAGCGCTCGTCGGCGTTCGGGGCGACACGCGCGGCGGAGACTTCGCGCTGGTGCGCCTCGACGTGAATCACACCGCTGCCCGCGGGCTCAGCCCGGGCTTCTCGCTCTTCAAGTCGGATGCCCTGTTCTTCTGCCGCGATCGCGACGACGGCCGGCTGCGCGCGCCTCTGGTCTCGCTGCTCGGTCCATGCGACGGCGGCGAGTGGCTCGGGCTCGGCGGCTCCGTCGGCGAGGCCTTGCACGACGGGCGGACCGGCCGGACCGCGCTCCGTCCGGTCTCGCTCTACGGCGTGCTCGACCTCGCAGGCAACGGACAGTCACCGAGCTACGACGGCGTGCGCCTCTTGCTGCGCGGCGGCGGCGCCGTGGAGCACGTGTGGACGCAGCTCGAAGGACCGACCACGATCCCGCGCGCGGGCGGCAACGCGCTCATCCTGCTGCGCACGCCGGATCGAACCCTCGAGGCCTACGGCGGCGCGGGATATCGGCTGGATCCGACGACGCCTCGCGACGCGGCGTTCGAATCGAACCTCTCGCTGCGCTGGTATTTCCTGCTCGGAGGCAACAGGTCGTCGGGGCTGGCGGACGGCATCGATCCGTGGGGCGTCGGCTCGCTCGGCCTCGAGGGCGGCTACTCGTTCTGGACGCGACCTCTGCACTCGTATCCCGAGCTCGGGGCGCCGTTCGTGTCCGCGGAGCACTCCGCGACGTGGCAGCTCCTCGTGACCGCGACGCTCGGCTTCGAGGGCCTCACGTTCTGACGCTCGCGAACGATCGCCAACCTTCTTCGAGACGACGCAGCCACGTCGGACCGTCCGCGAGGAGCCGGACGAGCCCGCGGGGATCGGCGAGCGCGGCGCGCACACCCCGAGCGGCAAAGCCCAGGCGCGTCAACGTTCGAGTCGCCGCGAGCGCGGACGTGATCGGAGACAGCAGATCCGGGAGCGGGTCCGACGGCGTGTCGCTCACGAGACGAGCCACGGAGAACGAGACACCACGGCGCGCGGCCTCGTGCGCGAGCGCGACCGACTCCATGTCGACGGCGATCGGCAGGCCGTCGTCGCGCCCGGCCGATCTTGGTGCCGCCGCCGCCTTCACGAGCGTCATCGACGATCTCACCTCGCACGCGATCAGACCGGGATACGCCTCCACCTTCGTGACGCGTTCGCCGGGGTCCGCCGCGAGTCGAGCCGCGGTAATCCACGACGACAGCGCGAGCGTCGTGCTCAAGGTGCCCGCGAACCCGGACGACACGACGAGATCGGGATGCGCCCCACGGCCGAGCCGCTCGTCGAGCGCGCGTGCGGCGCGCACGGGCCCCACGCCCGTGAGCAGCACCTCGTGCTCGAAGCCTGCCGGCGCGGCGGCGCCCGCGATCCCACGCTCGCACGCGTCACGCTCGGCGCGCGTCGCAGCACACACGAGGACCCGACGCACGCAGGTGCGAGATACGGCGCGCACTATCGCTGCGCCGCCGCGCTGTAGCGCCCGAGCGCCATCAGCGGGAAGTAGTGCCGGTACAGGTTGTACCGAAGGTAGAAGTGGTTCGGGAATCCCGTGCCCGTGAACTCCTCCTCGTTCCATGAGCCCGCCGCGTTCTGCGTCGCCACGAGCCACGCGATGCCGCGCTCGATCGCCGGGTCCTGCGCCGGCACGTACGCGAGCAGGCCCATGAGCGCCCACGCCGTCTGCGACGCCGTCGAGCGGCCTTTCCCCATCAACGCGCGATTGCCGTACGACTCGAGGCACTCGCCCCATCCGCCGTCGGCGTTCTGGACCGAACGCAGCCACGCGACGGCGCGTGCAGTCATCGGGTCGCCTCCGCCGATGCGCTGCCGCGAGAGCGCGCAGAGCACGTTCGATGTACCGTACACGTAGTTCACGCCCCAGCGCCCGAACCACGAGCCTTCGGGCTCCTGGGTCGCTCGCAGATAAGCGATGCCGCGCGCGCACACGTCGCGATAGCGCTCGTCGTCGAGGAGGCCGAGCGCCTCGAGGACGCGGCCCGCGATGTCCGGGGTGCTCGGATCCGACAGCGACGCCATGTCGGAGAACGGAAGGTCGTTCAGGAAGATCTTGTCGTTGTTCTTGTCGAACGCCGCCCAACCGCCGTCGTCGTTCTGCATGCTTACCATCCACTCGACGGCGCGCCGCACCTCCTCGGTCGAGCCGGACGCCGGGTCGTGCTTCAGGAAGCCCGTGACGATCGCGGCCGTGTCGTCGACGTCCGGATACCAGGTATTGCAGTATTCGAATGACCAGCCGCCGGGCCGCCCCTCCGGATTCGATACTTTCCAGTCGCCGCGATCGCACAGGACCTGCAGCTTCGTGATCCATGCGCGCGCGATCGCGAGCCTCTCGTCGACGAACCCCGCGTCGATCAGCCCGACCATCATGAGGATCGTGTCCCAGACCGGCGACTGGCACGGCTCGACGCGGAAGCCCTGCTCGTCGTCGACGGTGAAGCGCTCGATCGCTTCGAGCGCGAGCGCGAGCCGCCTGTCGTCGGGCTTCCGGCCGTTCGCGTGGAGCGCGAGCACGCCGTTGACCATCGGCGGGAAGATCCCCGCCCAGTCGCCACCCTCTTCCTGCCGCTCGAGGATCCACTCCTCGCACCGGCGAACGGCGCGTTCTCGCAGCGCCGCGAGCGGCGTCCGTCCGAGCTGCTCGCGGAGCGCCTCGTAGCCGCGCAGCAGCGGATCCGTGGCCGTGAAGAACGCCTTCCAGCTCGCGCCCGTCGCCCGCAGCACGGACATGAGCGGCTCGGAGTACGGGATCCGCTTTTTCTCGGGATCGAGCCACAGGTGATCGAGCCAGTCGTTTTCGAGCGAGCGGCCGTTCGGCAGCGCGTACAGCGGCTTCAGATGGAACAGCACGAGCAGCGGCACCATCGTGCCGCGCGCCCAGCTCGAGAGCGCATAGATGTTTGCCGGGCTCGACGGCGGACAGAGGATCAGCTCGGGCAGCATCGTGGGCACGGCCTCCCACGGGAAGAGCCCGAATATCGCGAGATTGATGCGCGTGAACACGCGCATCTTCTCGAGGCCGCCGTGCACGAGCACGAAGCGCTCCGCGTCCTTCATCCGCGGGTCGTCGACGCTGACGCCGAGGATCCGCAGCGCGAGATACGTCTCGGCGGTCGAGGACACGTCGCCGGCGAGGTTCGTCGCGAGCCCCCAGCTCCCGTCCGCCTTCTGCTGGCCGAAGAAGTAGCGGACGAGGCCGTCGCGCCTCGTCCGTAGCTCGAGGCCGAGCGCTTGCCGCATGAACACGTACTCCGCGGTCACCGTCGTGTTCGACTCGAGCTCCGCGCACCAGTGTCCGTCGGCCTTCCGGATGCGATACGCGAAGTCGCGCGCGCGGAGCGCTGCGGCGCGCGCCCTGTCCTCGAGCGCCTCGTCGGGCGCTGCCGGAGGAGGCGCGTGCCGGTCGCGATGGAGGATCGTCGGCGGTACCGGCGGGACGGACTCGAGGAGCATCGCGGCCACGGCGGCACCTACCGAACCGCCGAGACGATGGACCGGACGATGTTCCGCGCGCTCGACATGCTGTCGTTCACGGCGCTCGGCTCGTAACCGCAGTGCACCATGCAATCGCGGCATTTCCGGTTGCCGCTGGCGACGCCGTACTTCGACCAGTCGGTGGTCTCGATGAGCTCCTTGAACGTCTTCGCATAGCCGCCTTCGCCGAGCAGGTAACACGGACGTTGCCAGCCGAAGATCGTGTAATTTGGATTACCCCATGGCGTGCACTCGTAATCGCGGGTGCCTCTCAGGAAATCGAGATAGAACGGCGAGTGGTTGAATACCCACTTCCTTCGTCTGGCAGGCTCCAGGACCTTCTCGAAGAGCGCCTTCGTCTGCCGCCGCTTCAGGAATTTGTCCTGCACCGGCGCCTTTTCGTAGCTGTAGCCGGGCGAGATCATCATCCCGTGCACCCCGAGCTGCGTCATGTCGTCGAAGAACCGGTGCAGGTCCTCGGCCGGGTGGCCGTCGAACACGGTCGTGTTGGTGGTGACGCGGAACCCGCGACGCAGCGCCTCCTCGATCGACGCGACCGCCGCGTCGTACGTCCCCGCGCGGCTCACGCATGCGTCGTGGTGCTTCTCGATCCCGTCGAGATGGATGCTGAGCGTGAGGTACTCGCTGGGCGCGAACAGATCGAGCTTGCGGCGGAGGAGCAGCGCGTTCGTGCAGAGGTAGACGAACTTCTTCCGCACCACGAGGCCGTCGACGATCTCCTCGATCTGCGGATGGATCAGCGGCTCGCCGCCGGCGACCGTGACGACGGGCGCGCCGCACTCGAGGGCCGCATCGAAGCACTGCTCCGGAGTCAGCGTTCGCCTCAACACCTCTTCTGGATATTGAATTTTGCCACAACCGATACATTCCAAATTGCAACGAAAGAGCGGCTCCAGCATGGTGACCAGCGGATACCGTTTCGTGCGAAGCAGCTTGTGCTTGAGGATGTAGCGACCGACCGCGATCGCCTGTTTCATCGGGATCGCCATTCGTCATCCTCCGCTTTCATCGAGGTAGCCGTTCGCGGAGAACCAGCCGAGCGCCGCTTCGAATGCTTGCTCGACGGGTGTCTGCGGCAAGCCGAGCTCTTGAACGGCTTTGGCTGCACTGAAGAACATGTTGAATTTGGCCATTCGCACGGCATCGAGCGGAATTCCCGGCGGCTTGCGAGTGATGCAATCTGCAATCAGCGTGCTCGCAAGCCCCGCTGCATACGCCACGCCGTACGGGATACGGAGCGTGGGTGCGGCCTTTCCGGTCAGCGCCCCGACGACGCGCAGGATCTCGGCGAGGCTCATGTTGCGATTGCCGAGGATGTATCGCTCGCCGATGCGCCCTCGCTCGGCGGCGAGCACGTGCCCGATCGCGACATCGCGGACGTGAACGACGTTCAGACCGGTGTCGACGTACGCAGGCATGCGGCCGCGGACGAAATCGACGAGGATCTTGCCGGTCGGCGTCGGCTTGCGATCCCACGGACCGATCGGCGCGCTCGGGTTGACGATGACCAGCGGCAGCCCGCGTGCGACGTAGCCGAGGGCGGTCGTCTCGGCCTCGAGCTTGGAGCGCTTGTAGTGCCCGCAGAACTGGCCCTCTGCGATCGCGCTCTGCTCATCGCGAGCGACGTCGCGTCCCGCGTCCCCGCCGAGCCCGATCGTGCCGACCGTCGAGGTGTAGACCACGCGTTCCACGCCGTGCTCGAGGCAGGCGTCCATGACGTTCGCCGTTCCTCCGACGTTGCTCTCGTAGACGGTGGATGGCCGTGGCGACCAGAAGCTGTACTCGGCGGCAACGTGGTAGACCTCGTCGCAGGCGGCGACGGCCGCAGAGACGGCGGCAGCGTCACGCAGGTCTCCGAGCCGGATCTCGGCATCGATGCCGTCGACGTTGCGACGGTCGGAGGATTCGCGGAGCAGGAGCCGCACTTCGCGCCCCCGGTCGAGCAGCACGCGCGCCACGCTCGCGCCGACGAAACCCGACGCCCCTGTGACCAGCGCTCGTTTCAAATCCGACCTCCCCGTCCGAGGTCGCGGAGTGCATGCGACGGGCCGGGCGGATGAGCGTCACCGCCTCCGCATCGCGTGCGGCCGTGATGAAGGTCAGAACGCCGAGACGGTGAACAGCCCGCGGCCGATCGACATCACGCCGCCCACGATGCACAGCAGCGCGAACGCGACGCCGGCGAGCTGCAACTGCAAGGTCGGCGTCTCGCGCCTCCGATTCACCGACATCGCGACCTGCGCGGCAACCGCCGCGAGGATCATCATCACCATGTGACCGATGAGCGCCGGGTAGTACCGACCCATCAGCACCATCGCGATGCCGAGGACGACCTGGAGGTGCAGCGTCCCGGCGAAGCTCGCGCCGAGGATGCGGTGGATCTTGCCGTACGGCTTCTTCTGCGCGAGCCCCACGCCGAGCACGACGACGTTCAGCACCCCGAGGACCAGGACGAGGAATCGCAGGCCGGAGTGCGCGTGGAAGAGTCCGTTCATGAACAGGCTGGTACCACGCGTGGGGCTCAGGCGGGGTCCTATAGCGGCGGCGTCAGCGCACGACGAGCACGGACGTCTCCGACGTGCGGATCACCTTCTCCGCGGTGCTGCCGAGCACGAGCCGCGACAGGCCGCTGCGGCCGCGGCTTCCCATGACGATCATCTCCGCGTTCATGGCCCGCGCACGCGTGACGATCATTTCGGCGGGATCGCCTTCGACCTGTTCGGTGCGCGCGAAGCCGTACTGCTTCGCGAGCCCGTCGAGCGTCGCCCGCCCGAGCGCCTCGAGCTGCGCGATGGTCTCCTTCGACGGCGGGATCCACGAGCTGCCGAGCGCGGCCGACACCGACCCGAGCGCAGTGCCCGTCGCGCTGGGGAGCTGCATGACGTGCAGGAGGGTCCCATCGACGCCCGCCTTCGCGATCAACGTTCCCCCGAAGCGCACCGCCGGGAGCGAGGCCTCCGTGAAGTCCGTCGCGACGACGATCTTCCCCGTCGGAATGCCAGGCCGCGCAACGAGCACGGACGTGTGCACGTACCGAACGACGCGCTCTGCGACGTGACCGAGGATGCGCTCCGCGGCATGTCGCGGCTTCGCGCCGATCACGACGAGCGACGCGCGCTCGGCCTCGGCGATGCGGACGATCTCGTCCTCGGGCGTTCCTATCTCGATGATCGCGCGGTACTCGTCCGGGGATGCGCCGAGCACGCGCTGCACTTGCTCGGTCACGAGATCCGCGGCCTTCTTCTCGACGTCGCTTGCGAGGGCGACGTCGTTCTCGTCGCGTGTCGGCACGAGCGGATGATGCCGGAGCACGTCCGGTATCACGTGGCACACGACCCAGGCTGCGCCGATGGCGTCGGCATGCGCGCGCCCCCGAACGAGTGCAGGCTCGGCGTCGGCCGTGAGGTCGGTGGCGATGAGGACGATCGAGGCGGTGGTCATCACGCCGCGATGATGGTCCAGACCGCGCACCGGCACAATCGGCCGCGAGTGCGGCCCAAAGCGCCTAGGTCACTGCTGGGGGTTGTATCCGCACTGCTGTGCGCATGCGTCGAGCGCGCTTCCGCAGGCCTGCTCGTTCGCTCCGCAGCTCTGGGTCCAGCAGGTGTCGTCGCACTGCTGATCCTGACAGTTCGCCGAGCACGACCAGTACTGAGCTGCGACTCCGGTCGCCGCGCACTGATCCATGCACTGCTCCGGGTTGCCGCCCGGGGTCGGGGTCGGGGTCGGCGTCGGGTTCGGCGTCGGGTTCGGGGTCGGGTTCGGCGTCGGATCGGGCGTGGGCGCCGGCGTCTGCGTGTCGCCGTCCGTGCTCTTGTTGCTCGTCTTCTTCGGCGGCAGCTTCGAGGTCTGCGCGCTGTCGCTCCCATCGGTGCCGTCGCCTTGGTCGTCCGACGAAGTTGGGATCGTGGGCGCGGCGCAGCCGACGAGCGACGCGACGCTGCCGAGGGTCGAGAGGGCGAGGAGCGTGAGGGCGGCGAGCTGAGTGGGGGTCTTCATCGGGCTACAGGTCCTTTTCGGCTGCGCGTCCGTTTGCAGCGTGGGATCCCTACGTGCACCCACCGGACCAACTGTTCCGGGATAGTGATCACCCCCCCGCATTTCGAAAAACGCCGAAAAAAGCGTGCTCGCACCTAGATCGCCGGGTACCGAGTCGTGGGGAGCGTCTAGCTCACGCGGCGCCGCCGGCGGAGACGCGCATCCGCTCCAAAGGCAACGGGAATCAGCGACACCACGAGTGGCGTGAGGTCCAGCTCGCCTGCCGCGCTCAGCCCGCGACCCATCGAACGAAGCGGCAGGCCTCGAGAGCGCTCGAGCTTGGGCCCGACCAGGCGGATTTCACGACGCTGCGCAGCCGTTGGGTGTCTGATGACCATGGACGCTGAATCGACGGCATCCATCACGCGAACAGGACGGTAAGCCATGGGCGACAAGTCTCCGAAGGCGAAGGACAAGGCGAAGAAGCAGGACACGCAGAACAAGAACCAGAAGCAGGCCGACGCGAAGGCGAAGGCGAACGCCGGAAGCCAGAACGCCGCCGCCGGGAAGAAGAAGGGCTGAAGCGAGCTCGCTAGCGCCGGCGGCGGCGGCGGCTCAAGCCGACGCACGCGAGCGCGAGCAGCTTCGGCGCCAGCCACCACGCGCCCGCCGCCGAAGGCACGACGAGGCTGCGACGGAGCTGGCGGACCTCGGCGGCCGCGTCTGCGCCGCTGTCACCAGGGAAGCTCTCGTTCCCGATCTTCGCTTCGCCGGTGAGGCGCACGCCGCGCCCGCCGTCGAGCTCGGGCAGCGTGAGCTCGTACTTGCACACGCCGAACTTCAAGCCCTTCACGATCGCGAGCTGCTCGCGGTTCTCGTCGGCGGCCTCGTCGCCGTCGAGCTTCGCCGTGACCGTGCAGATCTCGGGCGTGAGGCTGCGCGCCCTCGTCAGCGCGTTCTGGCTGCAGACCGGCGCTTCTCCCATGCGCACGCGCGCCGAGACGTAGCGCTCACGACCTTCCACGATGCGGCACTCGTCGCTGCATCGGAGAGTTGCGTCCTTCAGCGCAGCGCGGTCCACGATCCGCAGCGAGAGCGCATGGTCGTCGATCTTCGATCGGATCTTCACGCTCGACGTCGCTTTGCGGGCGCGGAACACGTAGGCCGACGAAGCCTGCGGCTGACCGATCAGCTCGAGCGCGCCCTCGGGCTCGACGCGCACGGGCGCGTATGCGTAGCCGATCACCGGTCGACCGTCGCTCGTCGCGAGCCCGTGGAAGATGTCGACGCGCTCGCCGCTGACGTACACCGCGTCGCTCTCCTCCGTGCACGCATGCTCGAGCGGATGCACGGTCGGCTTGGCGACGTGGAGGAACATCTTGTCGACGAGGACCTTGCCCGCGCCGTCGCGTGCCGTGATCTCCAGGTCCGCCGTGCCGGGCTCGATGCCCTTCAGGACGAGGCTGCGATCGCGAACGACCTCGACGGCGACGATGCCCGGCCGCGACGACTTCGCGCTCGTGATGACGAGCTCGTTCTCGGTGCCGTTCGCGAACGCGACGACGTCGAGCTTCGCGCCGGGCGCGATCGGCTTGACGAAGTTCTCGATCTCGACGCCCGACGCATAGGCGAACGTGAACTTCCCTTCGTAGCCGGTCGCTTTCGAATAACAGCCGAGGGCCGGCACGGAGAGCGCGACGAGGAGCGCCAAGCGTTTCGAAACAGGTGTCATGGCCGACTCCTCTCCCGAGCCTACCTCAAGGCGTGCAGACGAAGCCGACGCACGAAAGCGCCACGTCGCAATCGGCCGTGAGGACGCAGGCCTTTCCGCTCCCACACTTGATCGCGCACGTCCCGCCGCAATCGACGTCGGTCTCGAGCCCGTTCTTCACGGTGTCGTTGCAGGCCGGTGCCTGGCAGACGCCGCCCGTGCACACGCTGCTCGTGCAGTCGGTGCCGATCATGCACGCCTTGCCGTTGGCGCACTTCGCGGCGCAGCTCCCGCCGCAATCGACGTCCGACTCGCTGCCGTTCTTCACGAGGTCGAAGCACGCAGGGACCTGGCAGACGCCCGCCGTGCACACGCCGCTGAGACAGTCGGGCGAAGCGAGACACGCCTTGCCGTTGCCGCACTTGGCGCACGTCCCGCCGCCGCAGTCTACGTCGGTCTCCGCGCCGTTCTTCACGGCATCCGAGCACACCGCCGCCTGACACACCGAGCCGGAGCACACGCCGCTCGTGCACTCACCGTTGATCGCGCACGCCTTGCCGGCAGCGCACTTCGCGGGGCAGCTGCCGCCGCAGTCGACGTCGGACTCCCCGCCGTTCTTCTTGCCGTCGTTGCACGCCGGCGCCTTGCAGACGTTCGCGTTGCACACGCCGCTCGCGCAGTCGCCGGCGACGACGCAGGCGTTCCCCGTCGCGCACTTCGCGGCGCACGCCGTGCCACAGTCGACGTCGGACTCCGTGCCGTTCTTCTTTCCGTCGTTGCACGCAGGCGCCTGGCACACGAGGCCGGTGCACACTCCGCTCGTGCAATCGGCGTTCACCGCGCACGACTTGCCGTCGCCGCAGGGGGTCGGGCAGCTTCCACCACAGTCGATGTCCGTCTCGCTGCCGTTCTTGACGGCGTCGACGCATGCGGCCGTCGAGCACGTCTTCGCCACCGTGTTGCACACGCCGCTCGTGCAGTCGGCGGCGACGAGGCAGCCCTTCGCGTTCGCACACTTGGTCGCGCAGGCTCCGCCGCAGTCGACGTCCGTCTCGCTGCCGTTCTTCACGACGTCGCTGCAGGTGGGGACCGCGCACTTCTTCGTCGCCCCGTCGCACACGCCGCTCGTGCAATCGCCGGCGACGGCACACGCCTTGGCGTTCTCGCATTTCGTCGTGCAGCTTCCGCCGCAGTCGACGTCCGTCTCGCTGCCGTTCTTCACGGCGTCCGTGCAGAGCGGCGCCGTGCAGGTCTTCGTCGTCGCGTCGCAGATCGCGCTCGCGCAGTCGGCCGCGACGCCGCACGCCTTGCCGGTCGTGCACTTCGCGCACGACGCGCCGCAGTCGACGTCGGTCTCGGTGCCGTTCAGGACGCCGTCCGCACACGCAGCGCTCACGCAGGTGTTGGCATTGCACACCTTCGACGAACAATCGGCAGGGGCGAGGCACGCCTTGCCGGCGGCGCACGGCGCGCAGCTTCCGCCGCAATCGACGTCCGTCTCGTCGGCGTTCTTCAGGACGTCGGTGCAGCTCGGCGACGCGCATACGCCCCCCGTGCACACGCCGGTCGCGCAATCCGACGGGCCGCCGCACTTCTTGCTCACGGCGCACTTCGGGCACACGCTGCCACCGCAGTCGGTGTCGGTCTCGACGCCGTTCGTCAGTCCGTCGCCGCACGTCGGGTCGGCCGGCATCGCGGCGTCGGGCGCGGGCGCATCGACGAGACCTGCCTCGGGTGCGTCGGGGATCGACGCGTACTCGGCGCAGCCGGGCATCATCCACAGCCCGACGGCCGTGACGAAGAGGACCACCGCTCCGGCGATGCGAGGGATCGAAGCGGTGTGGAGTGCGCGCGTCATGGATCGTCCATGGTCGGTCGCTGCGGCCGTGGTGCGCAACCGCCAACGCCCGTGCGCGCCGCACTGCGGGAACCCCTAACGTCACTCGCGTCTGAGTGACGGAATCGATAATCCGGGGGAAGATTCGGGTTGCGCGGGCGTAAAAACCTATCAGAGTCGACGTAGGCCTCTGTAGGCAAAGGTATCCTTCGATGAACCGCTCTGGACTCCTCCGTGTCGGCGCCCTGGCCGCTTCCTTCGCCGCGCTCGCGGCCTGCTCTCCTTCGACGGACGAAGGCGCGACGAACAGCGACGACCTGACCGGCACGACCAGCGCCGAGCGGGCGATCCACTTCGAGTCGCAGGTCTACGTCGCGCCCGACGCGAACGACGACGCGATCAAGACGGCGATCGCTCGTCAGGTGAAGACGGCCATCGGCGCGCTCCGCGAGCCCAAGGTGTCGATCAACGACCGCGGCGCGCAGAGCAACCTCGATCCGTCGAAGTGGACGAAGCGCGTCCTCACCGTGAAGGACCCTGCGAACCCCTCGCAGACGTCGCAGATCATGCGCGTCACTTTCAAGTACGACGATCGCGCCGTGGTCACGAACGATCTCTCGTCGCGCACCGCGATCGACTTCGTGATGCTCGCCGACGAGTACGGTCGCCACGACCAGCCGATCAAGACCGAGTGCACGGACGACCCGACCACGGACACCGATTCGCTCTGGTACCACTACCAGCCGCAGTCGAGCGCGTGCAGGACGCGCATCCAGAACGAGCTCGGCGCGATCGCCGCGCAGAAGCAGGCCCTCGCGAGCGGTGACGACGTCATCGGCCCGGCGGAGGCGAACCGCTGGTTCATGCCGGTGACGGCAAAGCTCGATCCGAAGAAGCTCCCGGCGAGCGAATTCTCTCCCGAGTACGATCGGCTGTACGGGATCGGCGACGGCTCGCGCGACAAGGTCGTCGTGTACGCGTTCTTCGGCGTCGACACCGACGAGAACGACCCGGACGACTACCTCGCGCAAGAAGCGGCGCGCTTCCTCCGTGAGATGCTGCGCGCGCAGCCGAATTTCCGTCCCGTGAAGACCGAGCCGTCGGCGATGCTCCTCGACGTCTACGTCGACGGCCGCAAGATCGAGGGCGTCACCTACGACGAGATGTTCGGCTGGATCATCGACAAGAGCGGCTACCCCGCCGAGGTCGGGAACGACGCGAACAAGATCAAAGACCTGCGCCGTCAGGCGCTGTCGAAGCTGACGGAGCGCTGGATCTACTGGGATCTGCCGATGACCGTGAAGAGCGCGGGCGGCGCGAGCAAGGACGTCACCGTCGAGGTGCGCTCGTTCTACGGCTACGAAGACGGCTCAGCGGAGGCGCGCCAGCATGCGCAATGGCGTTATCTCGAAGCGTTCTGGCACGGCGACGTGTTCCTCTACAACGGCCACTCGCACTTCGGTCACGGTCCGCTCGAGCCGACCATGTACGGGCCGCAGAACTGGAACGACCGCTACCAGATCATGCTGGTGAACAGCTGCATCTCGTTCAACTACTACCATCAGGATTTCCTGGCGATGAAGCCGGGCGGGTCGAAGAACCTCGACATGATCGTCAACGGTCTTCCCTCGTACGTGTGGGGCGGTGGCGCGGCGATGGCTCGCCTGCTGAACGGCCTCATCGACGGAACGCAGAAGTCGTATCGCGAGCTGCTCACCGGAATGCGGCTCGACACGCCGTGGGGCGAGCACGGCTACGATCCGATGCGCGTCGTGGACGGCGAGCTCGACAACACCTACGTGAAGACGAATTCGCCGCTCACCGTCACCGTGCGTCCGCCGGTTTACTGAGCCGTCGCGCCGCTGCGGCGACGCGAGGCGATCAGCACGCCTGCCGCCGCGAAGAACGCACCGATCGCGCAGGTCCCCGCCCAGCCAAACCGCGGCCACGCGAGCGACGCGACGAGCGATCCGAGCGCGCCGCCGGCGAAGTACATGACCATGTAGAGTGCATTGAATCGGTTGCGGTGCTCCGGCGAGAGGCCGAGGATCACGTTCTGGTTCGTGATGTGATTGGCCTGCACGCCGGCGTCGAGCAGCACGACGCCGACGCCGAGCATCGCCAGCGACGACGGCATGACCGCGAACGCCGCGAAGCCGAGGATCACGAGCGAAAGGCTCGCGATGTTCAGGCGCTCCGGCGCGAGTCGCGACGCGAGGCGTCCGACGATGGGCGCGACGACCACGCCGGAGAGACCGAGAACGCCGTAGAGACCCGCCACGCGCGGTCCGTGGCCGAGCCCGTTCAGGTGGAAGGCGAGCGTCGCCCAGAACACGCTGAACGACGCGAAGCCGAGCCCACCCAGGATGCCGTGCTTGCGAACGGCATCCTCGCGCGCGAGCAACGAGCGCATGCTGCCGAGGATGGTCCGCACGCCGATGCGCTCGGCCGGCTCGAGGCGCGGCAGGCTGAGCCGGAGGACGAGGGCGACGGTCGCCATCGCGCAGGATGCGAGCAGGAACATCGTGCGATGCCCGAAGGCCTCGCTCACGAGGCCGCTCACGGTGCGCGAGAGCAGGATGCCCGCGAGCATCCCACCCATGATCGTGCCGATGATCCGCCCGCGCGCGGCAGGCTCGGCGAGCGACACCGCGATCGGGAGCACGATCTGCGGGAGCGACGACGCAGCGCCGAGCACGAGCATGAGCGCGGCGAACAGCCAGAACGTCTTCGCGAACGCGAGCACCACGAGGACGAGCGACGATGCGAGCGCGGTGAGCGACGCGAGGCTACGACGCTCGTGGCCGTCGCCGAGCGGCACGAGCACGAGCATGCCCGCGCCGTAGCCGATCTGGCAGAGGGTCAGCGCGACGCCGACGTTGCGCTCGGTCGTCATCAGATCGTGCGCGACGGCCGCGGCCATCGGCTGCCCGTAGTAGAGGTTCGCGACACCGAGCGCGCCACTGGCCGTGAGGACGGAGAGGACGGCGCGAGAGGGGCGCTTCATCGGGTGCTGCCGCAGCGGCGCCGGAGCGCGTCGCACGGTCCCCGCTCGAGTGCAAGGCTCGTGCGCGGCGACGTTCCCGTCGATCAGCCGCCGGGCGCGATCGCCGTGACGCGCACGGTCCCGCTCGCCGGCAGCGCCGGGATCAAGGCACCGGCGAAGATCCCGATCGGCACCTTGGTCAGGCCGAACGCTGCGGCATGGCCGCGGACGAAGTCGTAGCTCGGGACGAGATCGCTCTCGAAGAACGCCACCGACGGCTGGTTCAGCGTCGATGCCGCGGACGGGGCGAACGCAGCGAGCTGCGACGGGAGCTGCGGCGCCGTGACGGTCAGCGTTCCGGGCGGGACGATGAACGTCCACTCGACGGTCTCGAGGCTCTCCGCGCCGCCTGCGTCGATCGTGTTCGAGAACGGAAGCGTGACGACGCCGCTATCGGCTCCGGAGAGCGCGCCGGACGCGGTCCACGTGACGACCGGGCGTGCGGGCGTGGCGTTCGTCGCCGTCGCTCCGAGCAACGACGGCAAGAGGCCGCCCGCGAGATCGAGCGCCTGCGTGGTGACGCCGGCCGGGATGCGCTTCGAGAACGACACCACCTGCTGGAAGCCGCTCGGGATGAAGTTCACGAACTGCAGCTCGCCCTGGTAGGCATCGGCGTAGCCGCCCGCGACGACGAAGCTCGGCGACGCGCCGCCGGCCTCGAGCGCGATCGCCGACGACCCGATCGCGAACGACTGATCGTTCGCGATCTGCCCGAGGAACGCCTGCGGGTTGGTCAGGTTCGGCGCATTCGTGATGTCGAGCGTGAATGCGGTACCCGGAGCCCACGCCGACATGCCGGTCACGGTCGTCGTGCCGGTCGCGGCGAGCGGGATGTCCTTCTTGAAGCTGTAGTAGGTCTGCAGGTTGTAATCGAGCTTCGCTATCACCGGGAACTTCGCACCGGTGATGCATTCCGGCGTGAGCTCCATCGGGTACGTGCCGGCGGAGGCGGCATTCGTCGAACAATTGAAATTACCGAGTACGACCGTGATGGGGCCGCCCGGATTGCCGCTCGCGGCCGTCACGCTCACCGGTCGTGTCGTGCGTTCGACGACGTCGAGCACGTCACCGGCCTTCACGCCGACGTATGTGAGCAGCTGACGAGTGCCTGCCGCGCCGAGCGCGACGGTGATCTGCCCGCCGTTCGTCACGGCGTGGGTCGCCTTCCCGTCTGCACCTGTGATCGCGGTCGCGATCGCGGCGCCGGCCGCATCGTGAAAGACCACGCTCACGCCCGGGTCCGGGGCTCCGCCCTTGGTCACCACGACCGTCGCGGTGTCGCCCGCCGGCGCATCCTGGCCGGCGTCTTGTCCCTGCGGGATGGCTCCGTCGACCCCCGGCATGCTGCCCTCCGGGGTGAACGACGCATCGTTCGTCGGAGTCGGGGTCGCGGTGTTCGTCGCGGTGTCGTCACACGCGGCAAACGGAAGGACGGAGACGAGCGAGGACACGACCAGGGCGGCAGCACGCTTCATGTCGCATGAGCGTCCGGCCGTTCGCGCTCTTCATCAACTGAGCATTCCATGAAGAGCGCGAACGCGCTGTCATCCCGAGCGGTACGGCGCACGACACTCGCGCACCAAAATGAAGGCGCCGACTGGCGCGCTCGAACGGTCGAGCTATGAGCTTAATGTCGCGTCGTTTCTCGGACCGGGAGGCCATCGAGAAGAACACCTGCGCACATCAAACGCGTGAACAACGCGCGCACGCTCCGGCGTTGCGTGCATCGGCGTGACGCTTCGGCGCACGCCACAAAGTGCCCTCGTCGAGTCCCTCGACGGGGGCGCGTTCTTTTTGTCGCCATTTCTGGGACGATGGCGCCTCCGGGATGAAGCGCGACACCGCCCTGTGGCTCGTCTGCATGCTCGTGGCGTCGGTCGGCCTCGTCGCGTCCCTCTGGGTCGTGCCCTACATCCCCACGGCCGACGGCCCGCAGCACGTGCTGTCGGCGCACATCGAGAACCACTTCTCCGACGCGGGATCGCCCTATCCCGACTACTACCGGGTCCTCCCGCAGTACGCGGGAAAGGGGTTCTCGCTCGTGTTCGGCCCGCTCGAGAGCATGCTGCCGTGGCGGCTCGCGCTCCGGCTGACGCTTTCGCTGATGGCGCTCGCGTTCGCGTGGGGGTTTGCGCTCGTGGTGCTGGCGCTCGACGGCGCGCGCGCGGAGAAGCGCCGGCCCATCGCGATGCTCGGTTTCCTGATCGCCCTCCCGTGGGCGCTCTACATGGGGTTCTTCGCGTTCGTCATCGGCACGACGCTCGGGCTGTACACGCTCGCGTTCGTGCTGCACCGGCCGCCGGCCACGGCAGCACGGCATGCGCTCCTCGCGTTCTTGCTCCTGCTGCAGGGCGTCTGCCACGTCTTCACGGCGATCCTGACCGGGGCGGTGGTCGCCGTCCTGCTCGTGGCGGATGCGCCCGCGGGCGCCCGCCTGCGTGCGGTCGGACGGGCCGCGCTGGCCTCCGCCCCCGCGATCGGGCTGCTCGGTCTGACGTTCCTCGAGCGGAACATGCATGCGAGCCAGCACCAGCCGCACGCCGAATGGGAGCTCGGTGCGCGGGCGAGCGAGCTCTCCCGCTGGTTCGTCCCGGGCGCGGGGTTCGGCGGATGGCTCGTGATGGGGCTGGTCGTCGGCGGGCTCGCGACCACGCTGCTGCGCGTGCGCCGGAAGGAGGCGGTGCCCGCGACGGAGCAACGGGTCGCGTGGCTCGGGCTGGCGCTGCTCCTCCTCACGCTGCTCGCGCCGATTCACGTCCCGAGCTGGCAGCTCATGGCGCCGCGTTTCGCCCTGCTCGCGGCGGTGCTCGGGCTCGCGCTGCTCCGCGTGCCGGAGCGCCTCTCGCCGCGCGCGAAAACGGCGCTGGTTCCGACCGTCACGGCGCTTTGCCTGGGGTGGGACCTCGCGTCCGCGAAGCTGCATCGCGACCTCGCCACAGGATGCGGCCAGGCGCTCGCGGGCCTCGATGCGCCGTTGCACTTCGAAGGGCCTCGATTGCCGGTGATCCTCGACGGCTTCTGCGGCGCTCCTCCGGAGCACGCGGAGAGCCCGGTGCCGTGGGCGGCGATGGCGTTCAACAGCAACCTCCTCTATCTGGTCGACCATGGAGGCGTTGCGGCGAAGCTGTTCAACGGAGCGCCGTCGATCCACGCGATCGCGTTCCGTGGCTCGCGGATGCCGCCGCCGCCGGATCCGCGCGCGCAGAGCTTCGCGGGAACCCACTGGGACGCGCAAGATCCGAAGCTCCGCGAGGGCGTACTGACCGAGCTGGCGGCGAACGGAATGCCGTTCGAGGGCATCCAGGTCGTCGGCGGCGGCGCGGCGGACTTCGCGGTGTTCACGCGACGTGGATACGTGCCGGAATACCAGAATGCGTCGTTGTTGATTGCTCGTTACGAAGGATGTCCGGCGGAGCTGGTATTGCCGGCCGGGGCGCTGGACCGAGAATCCGTCTATTTCGAATATGGTCTCTTCTCTCGATACATGATTACCGACGAACCGCGCGCCCTCGCGAAGACGGCAGTCGATCGTCATTCACCTTCACGCGAAGACGGAATTCATGTCCCGCTTCCCGGACGTCCCTGCGGGGACGTGTGGCTGCGCGTGGTCTGGGACACGGAGGGATCGTCGTCGTTCTCTCCCGGTGACCGGGCATGCGCGAACGCCGGGCCCGACGGCCGATTCGTCGCGACGGTGAGCGCCGCGCATCCGGCGGTCGCGTGCATGTCGGGAGGCGGTCCATGAGGCGGCTCGCGCGGCCCGAGCTCGTGCTTGCGGCGTTCGGAGCGCTGCTCCTCGGGGTCACGTTCCTGCCTCGGCTCCGCGGCGAGTACGTGTGGGACGACGTGTATTACGTGCGTGACAACGTGGCGCTCCAGCAGGGCTCGCTGCGCGCGATGTTCACGCAAGCGATGTGGGGGACGGCGGCGCCTACGCCCGCGCAGTTCTACCGGCCGGTGCCGATGCTCACGCTGTGGCTGCAGGCGCACGTCACGGGAATGTCGTTGCCGGCGTTCCGAGCGGGCAACCTGGTGTTGCATGCGGCGTGCGGCGGCCTGCTCGTGGCGTGGCTACGGAAGCAAGGGGTCGGCGCGTGGATCGCGGTGGTCACGGGCCTCGCCTTCCTCGTGCACCCGAGCGTGACGGAGTCCGTGCTCTGGGTGATGGGCAGGCACGACCTGATGGCGACGGCGTTCACGTTGACGGCGCTCCTCGTGTGGCCCGCGGAGGACGGCGGTCATCGCGTGAGGAAGGCGCTCGTCGCGAGCGTGTGCGGCGGGCTCGCGTTCCTGTCGAAGGAGCCGTTCGCGTTCGTCCCCGCGCTCCTCGCGATGCAGCACGTCTACGGACGTTGGCGCGCGGGGCTGCCTCTGCGCGATCGAGGGCTTGCGCTCCTCGCGGGTCCGGTCGTCGCGGCGCTCGCGGTCGTGGGCATCCGCGCGGCGGCGGGTGTGTCGACGTCGAGCTCCGCGGTCTCGGCGTCGCTCGCAGCGCTCGCGCGCGCGTACGCGACGGTCCTTGCACATTACACCCATCAACTCGCGACGTGGTCGAACGGGATGACGGCGGAGAGCTGGGTGCTCCAGCTCGACGACGCGGTCGTGACGACGCTCTTCGTGCTCGCGGCGGCGTTCGCAGCTCTGGCGGTCGCCGTGCGGCGGGGGTCGATGCCTGCGGCGGGCGCGCTTCTCGGCGTGGGCATGTTCGCGCTGGTGCTCTCGCCGCTCGTCCTCGCGCTTCCGTTCACGGGGATGTTCGGGAATCGGTATGCGTATTTCCCCCTGGTCTGCGCGTTCGTCGTGCTCGCGCACGGCGCGGAGTGGGTCGCGCCTCGGGTGGTGGGCGCAGCGCCGAGGCTGGTTCCGGTCGTGATGGGCGCAGCGGGGATCGCCGTCGTGCTCTCGGCGGTCAGCACGGCGGCGGAGGCTGCGTTGTGGCGCGATCCGGTCACGCTGTTCGGAGCGGACGTGGAGCGCGCCCCACGCGATGCGAAGGCGCTCTATCACTACGCGCATGCGGTCGGGCGGGCGCGGGGCTGCGGAGATGCCGCGCCGCTGTACCAGCGGGCCGTGGAGTCCGATCCCTCGTACCTGCGCGCGTGGCACAACCTGGCGGGCTGCATGATCAACCTGCGGCGCTTCGATGTGGCGGTGATCGCGAGCGAACGCGCGCTGGAGCTGTCGCAAGGCGCGGCGCGCGACGAGTACAACCTCGGCGTGGCGCTGGTGGGCGCTCGGCGCAAGATCGACGGGCTCGCGCATCTCGAGCGGGCGGTCGAGCTGGAGCCGGATTTCCAGCCGGCGCGAGCAGCGCTCGCGAGCGCCCGCGCGCAGCCGTAGGACTCGCGCTACCCTCGCGCGATGGACGTGACGCGATGTCGATGACGATCACGCTCGTCGTTGCGCCGAACGGCGTGGCGATCCCGGAGGAGGAGCAGGCGAAGGTCGCGTCGCCGAAGCTCCTGTGGACGCTCGCCCCGGTGGCGGCAGCGCTGGCGCGTCCGATGCTGCCGAACCCGACCACGCCGACGGAGCTGAAGACGACGCTGGTCCACGACGAAGAGATCGCGTGCGTGTGGCAGGTGGGACCGTGGATCATCCATGGCAGTGATCTCCGTGGGGGCTCGCTGAGCGCGTTCCAGGAGCTGGTGCGGCTGGCGCGTGGACGGAGCGCGGGCGCGAGCGCGCTCGAAGCGCCGGCGCCGTTGTTCGTGATGTCGGGGTGTGGTGCGGACGAGGGATTACCGGTGGGCTTCATCGTGCAGATGGCGACGAAGGAGGCGCCGCTGCCGATGGTGAGCTTCCCGTTGCCGCGCGACGTGCAGACGATGTGGCTGGTGGCGAAGCGGTTGGATCTGAACGCGAGGCTCGGCGACGAGGCGGTGAAGGCGGCGCTGGCGGACGTCGCGGCGGTGCGCGCGAGCCATGGCGGGGAGATGGCGGCGGCGTTCGAGCCGATGATGAGGGTGCTGCGGGAGAAGCATGGGGTCGT